>JALSPZ010000040.1 GCA_026985675.1 Flavobacteriales bacterium | reverse complement strand
ATGATGTAGGATGCGAATTTTCGCACCAATTTAAATATTAAATGGCTTCAACTTGTTCCAAAAACTGGAGCTTTGTAACAAGTTAAAGGTGGAAACTCTTTTATTTTCTATCCAATATTTTGTTATGCACTTTGATACTTAACAACTCGTTTGCTCCCTTTTGAAACTCATAATCTGTTTTTATGATTTTAGTTTCAAAACCTTTTCTTTTTAACATTTCTAAAATTGGCTCTAAAAATTTTGACTTTTGGTTTTTTAAATCAAGAAGTGGAAATATCTTAACTTCATTTTTTGAGACTCTACACATTTCTACTATTGAGTCAATATGAAATTGTAAGTCAAAATGTTCGCTGTATAAAAATAAAAAATGTGAACTTAGCACTAAGTCAAAACTATTATCTTCAAATGATAATTTTGGTAACTCTTGATGAATATATCTTCCTTCTTTTTTACCATTGTCATAATCTTTAATAAAATTGCTCATAGCCGTTAATCTAATATATATTAACTCATCAACTGATTTAATATTTTTCCAAACGAAATCATTTTGATGTTGTTTTAGTTGTTGGCTAACAACCGATGATGTTTCATCTATTCTTTTTTTTATTTCATCTTTTGAAAATTGATAAATTGGATCTATGGAAGTAATATTTCCATTTAGTTTTGTAACTTCAAAATTAAAACTCGATGGACCATCGCCACATCCTAAAATTTTTTTAGATTGCATATCTTCTTTTGATAATTTGAACATACTTTGGTACTCTTTGAGATTTCTTCCCCAAGGTACAACATTTTCTAATTTCACTTTTTTATATCCTTACAGTTATGTAACGGCTTTAGTTCACCTACATTTTGAAGCACATCTTAAAAATATTAGGTGAAACGATTTGTTAGCTGTATTATGATGTAGATGCTTCAATCAATAAATTTTCTAATGACTTTTTAAATTCATTTTCATTCTCGTTATTATAAAAAGGCACTCCTGTGATTAAATATTTATCAGAGTCTATTTCTAATACTTCTTCTTTATCCCTGATTTCCTGTAAAAATTCTTCTTTCCATCTATCGTGGGCTTTCAAATGATTTCCTTTCGGTTCAATAAAGACTTGATAAATTAATTCTTCTCCTGCTTTTTGCTTACAAAATAAAAGAAAGTCAGGTTCAAAAGCTCTACCAATCCTGTCGTAAATTTTCAACTCTCTTTCATTTCTAATTAAATAAATATTCTCAAAATTTTGTTCCAAATTCTCAAATCGCCTTGCAAACATTTCTATAAATTTCTTTTCTTCACTTGTTCCATAATTTGCATTATAAACATACCAAGGTTCATTGGCAACTAAACTTTCTTGTCCGTCTGCACGTTCGCTGTTTTTATAAACTTTTATTTCTTTATCCTTAAACACTTTATGAACATAGTCATATATCCAATCCGAACCTTCATATTGGGTTATATTAGATTTTATTTCCGCTTCAATTGTTTGTAAAAGACCTTTAATAGCCATTAAATAATCAAAATTTGATATTTCTTCAAGTCTGTTTTTTGTTCCTTTAAAAGTGATTTCCAAACCACCGAGATAATCGGCATTTGTAATAAAGTTAGATAAGGATTCTACATTTGGGAAATATCTTTGCAAATTGTTGAAGTAGAAAAACGGGTTTTGAGATAACGCATATCGAACAATATGGGTAGGAATTTCGGAAGTTTTAATATCCTTTTGAGAAATAACTTCATTTTTTGATTTAAGTCTTTCCAATTCATAAAATGCACTTGACATTCTGCCAATGCCTGATGATAAAGTAAATACAAAGTTTCGTTTTTTGATACCCAAATCGGCAATTGATTTTATATTGCTATAATTTTTCTTAACTTTCTTATTGAAAACAACTTTACCTCTTTTATAAAAATCGGTTTTTTTAAATTCATCTTTAAGTTTAAGTTGTTTTGTTTCAAGTTTTTCATCATCTTCATAAATCCCCGTATCTATCAAAGCCTTTTTCAATTCCGAAATATATCGGTTATCTTCTTTTGTATGATAATAAAGTTCTTCCAATATCCTTAAATCATTTGATAAATCATCATCAAATTTTCGGGTGTATGGGTCTTGTCCCTCTTTTAATGCAAAAGGAAAATATCTTGCACCTCTACCAATTAATTGTGCTTCTGAAATTGTTGTTTTCCCGGGTTTACCCGCTTTTCCATCACGACCGTCATACAAACGGACAATATCAAAAAGGTTTAAAACATCCCATCCTTCATTGAGTTTTTGAACGGCAAAAACAGCTCTAATAGGATTGTTTTCATCTTCCAATGTATTAAGCAATATTTGGTTTCTTTCCGCTTCTTTATCGTTGTTGGCACTGATGCAATTTTCTTCTCTGAAATTTGCTTTTATCCTCTTTGCAATTTCTGTTGATGATATATTGTTATTTTCAAAAAATACAAATGCTTTTTGAACGATTGGTACCGTTGAAGTTTTTTTGATTTTTTCTATCATTTCAGCCGAAAATTCATCTATTAATTTATGAAAATTGGCTTTGTTTTGTTCCGATTCTTTAATGGTTCTTTTGGCTTTGAAAAGAATTACCGGTTTTAGATTTATACCTTTTGAAGTTGCTAATTCCTGACGGTATAAATTTAAAATCAAAGCTTGTATTATTCTCTCTTTTTCATCATAAAGCGAACGAATAAGATTTATCTCTTTTGAATACCCGTCTAATCTAAATTGAGCAAGGTCGTATTTGAAAATTACTTTGTCTTTGTATTTTTCTGCAATTTCCCTGCTTTCATAATCCAATGTGGCGGTAAATTCCAATAAAATATTGTCAAGGTTTTGCTCTAAAATTTTAATTACAGTTCCTTCCCAACTTCCGAACAAATTTCCGTTATTTCTTGTCGCAGAACTTAAATGGTGTGCTTCATCGGCAATTAAAACTATTTTTTTATCTTTCAAATCTTCATAAGTAATGCTATTTTCTTTAGTATTGTTTAAATCAAGGTGCAGCTGCTGAATAGTGGTAAATTTGATATTGATATTTTCATTGTCGGCTTCTTCAAAGTTTTCAACCTCTTTTATTTGCACTTCTCTGCCGTCAATAACTATCTTTTGGGTAAACAGATATTTAGATGCCTGTGGATTCAGAAAATTATCTTTGGTTTTGTTGATTATGTTGTTTGAATTAACAAAAAATAAAAAATTGCGATAACCTTTTTCGTAAAGATAAAGCATTAAACCTGCCATTACCAAAGTTTTACCGCTACCGGTTGCCATATTGTAGAGTAAATGATATGGTTTGTTTGGTTTACCTTCAAAATCTTCGGTATCACAAAGTATATATCGCCCAAAGGCCTCTTTTTGATAAGGTCTTATCCTGTATTTTAAATTATCCGTAATGTAATTTGGAACTTCTACTTGTGTAATATAGCGTTTACCAAATTCCTGAACCAACGTATCGTATAAAAATGCCATAATTAAATAAATCCTTTTTGTGATACTATTATTTCCTTTAAGTGTAGAGAAGGCTTTAAATATATTCTCTTATAATTAAATAAATCCTTCTTGTGATACTATTATTTCCTTACCCCAAAGTTGAACTAAAAATGAAATTTCAATTGGAAAAAATGAAGAAGAACCATCTCGGTTATATTTTACAGGACAAATAATTTTATTGTTTTCAAGAGTACAGACATTTTTACCATTATCCCTTATTATAATATCACCGGCATCAATTTTCTCATAAACTTTTTTCAAATCTATTATTGCATACTTTACAAAACCTGTACACCCTGAACGCGAATTTTTATAGCAATTTGTAATACCATAGGTGAAATAATCGGCTTTCATTTTATAGTATTCAGATTTATGTCTATCTTGGTAAATATTTTCATCACGCCTATACCTAATCGTAAAATCTGAATACTTTTGATATTTAACTTCTCTAAAACGCTCTTGAACTGTTTTCAGATTACCATTATAGTCCCTAAATATATAATCAATACCCTGTTGCATATCAATCTCTTTTGCATAATCATAATCTAAATTTACTTGTGTCCAATTTATAGGTTTGTAGATAATTGGTAATGCCAAATTTGTATGGATATAATCCGTAAAATCTCTGTCTGTATTGTAAGATGACATAATCTATCCTTTTAATTTATAAAATTTTATTGTTATTAATTTTTCTTCTTTGCTACATTTAAAATCATTGTCATTAAGCGATGAAAGATTTACATATAATTGATTCTTGTCTAATATTTCTATCAAATGTTGTTTTTGTTCTTCAACACTAAATTGCTTAAACTCTTCAATATGTTCTTCTTGTTTTTTTATATCTACATTGTAATTTATGAAAGATTTTTCTTTCATTTGTTCCCAAATTACAAGTAAATCATTTGTAGTTTTTGCTTTTTCTATTTTTTCAATAAAGATTTGGTTATATTTTTTTAGCTCTAAATAAATGAATGAGCCTCCACCTTTCCAATTTACTGTTTTTGAAACACCTGTTGCATCTCCTTTTATTACATTTTTAAGCCTAACCACACTATCATTCTCACCATAATCAAGTTGCTCTATTCCAATATATTGACGGTTCATTTTATGTGCAACAGCAGCAGTTGTTCCACTTCCAAGATGGTAGTCAAGAATAATATCATTTTTATTAGTAGTTA
>JALSPZ010000039.1 GCA_026985675.1 Flavobacteriales bacterium | reverse complement strand
ACCGACCAATCCCATAATGGCGTGTCCTTGTAAATGATATATATGTGAAGCGGAATAAAAACCGTATTTGAAATTCCAAGCCATTAAAAGTCCTTCGGTTTCGGTTAGGAATAGCCAAAGAATTGCTGCAAGAATGAAATATGATTTTACATTTTTAATTCGTGCATTTTTATAACTCATTCCTACATTGAATACAAAAAAGAATAGCGAAAGATACATAAAAGTTGCTGCAACGGGCAATAATCCGGTATAATCTCCAACCCAAAAAGCATAAATAAGCAAAACGATACTGAAAGCCGTCAGCCAAAAAGTGAATTTTGCCAATTTTTCACTGTATAACGAAGTTTCAAAAACCACGGGAATCAATTGATACAATGAACCGAAAATCAGCATCATCAGCCAACCGAGGACGGCGGTATGTGTAACAGCCAACAGCTTATGATTGAAATAAGCTTGTAAAAAATCCGGTGAGGCAAAAACCAAAAGAATTCCAAGTGAAAATAAACCGATAGCGGCAAACAAAAAATGAGGTTTTACCACGCTGATATCAGGAGCCAAGTCGGTATGTAAACTTTTAGCCATTGTTTTGATCTTTATAAATGATTAAAAAAGTATAATCGGGTTCCACTTCTTTGGCGGTAATTTTAAATTTTCGTTTTTCCAATTCGGGCAACAAAAACTGCGGAATACGTTTGTGATGCACCCAAAGTGCATATTCTGCGGGCAATTCTTCCAATTTTTCCAATATGGTTTTCATCGGTAAAGGCATCTCCAAATTTCGCACATCAATTTCCATTAATTTCCCAGCAAACTTTTGTTTGATTGTATCAAAATTTTCCGTATCCACTTGCGATTCTTCCGTCGATTTTTCAGTTGTTTCCGCTGCATTATCGTTTTTTTCTATGCTATGATATTTACAAGGAATTTTCTTACCGAAAAGTCTTTGGAAAAAATTTCCTTTTTTGCAATTGAGTTTAAAATAAGTCAGATAGTTTCCTTCTTCATCTTGTTTCATCCAATGGATAAAGTTCTTGCTTATCAGAAAATCTATCAAAGGAATGGGTTCAAAATCGTTGATAATCAATAGTATTTGCTCGGGTTTTATTTTTTTTGCCACTTTGTTGATATAACCGAAAGGGTCTTTTCCTTCGGCAATAATGGGGCGAACATCCAAAGTGATAATTTCGCGATTGCTAAAATCGGGTGGAAGTATTTTAAGATTATCTTCATCTGATTTTTCAGAGAAATATTTAACTTCAAAACCGGCTTTTTCCAATGCTTTCAGAAAATCATTGACATCCATTTTTCCGATTTTCGCCGCATCTTTTACACTTACACGAGTGGCTAAACTCCGACGCAAAATAGGGTTTTCCAACTTTTTAAACATCGGGTTGATACCGGCTATTACCTGTATGGCTTCGGGTTTTTCTTTTAGAATTTTGGCAATTTTGGTATGTGCATCAACTATCATCTGCTGGGTTTTTCTTACGGCAAAGATACAAACTATTTATAATTATTCTAAATAATAAAGAGATAATTTTATCTTTTATTTAACGTATTGATATATAGTTTAATAATCTTCCAAAATCAATTTTTCTTTTCTAAATTTATCCTCTTCGTTGCTTTTGATTCCCAAGGCATCGTAGATATAATAAAAAGTGGAAAGCAATTCGGGTTTTCCGTCTATCAATGCAACATCGTGTTCAAAATGTGCTGAAGGTTTTCTGTCTGCCGTTAGAATAGTCCAGCCGTCGGATAATTGATTGATTCTGTGGGTTCCCATATTGATCATAGGTTCTATTGCCAACACCATTCCGTCTTTGAATTTTTTTCCACGTCCCGGACGTCCGTAATTAGGCACTTGCGGGTCTTCGTGCATTTTTTTTCCCAATCCGTGTCCAACCAATTCCCTTACCACTCCATAACCGTGTGCTTCGGTATATTTTTGAATGGCGTGGCCGATATCGCTTACGCGTTTTCCGGCTCTGAATTGGTCTATTCCGATATATAGAGATTCTTTGGTAACATCCAAAAGTTTTTTCACTTCGGGTTCTATTTCTCCCACGGGAAAAGTATAAGCGTGATCTCCATAAAATCCGTTCATCAATACGCCGCAATCCACCGAAAGGATATCACCTTCATTTAAAGGTTTATTATTGGGAATTCCGTGAACCACTTGGTCGTTGGGACTAACACAAAGCGTATTGGGAAATCCATACATACCCAAAAATCCGGGTTCTCCGCCGTGATCTCTGATATATTCTTCGGCGAGTTTATCCAAATATAATGTAGTTACGCCGGGTTTTATTTCCTTGGCTAACATTCCCAATGTTTTGGAAACAAGCAAAGCACTTTTACGAATCAGTTCAATCTGTTCTTTTGTTTTTATTTTTATCATTTATTTCAAATGTTGATCGATTAATTTTTTCAATAGCGGGTTGGAAGGTCTGGGCGCGTTGGGATTAATAATTTTTCCTTGTTCATCCAGTAGAATAAATCTCGGAATACCTGTTACCACATATTTTTTTAAAAAATCCATTTTGTTATCGGTTGACATGAGTTGCCAACCTTTAACTTTGCCTGATTTTACCATTTTTTCCCAACGGTCTTTTTGATCCCATACGGAAATACTTAAAAAAGTAATGTTTTTGTTTTTATATTCTTCTTTTAGTTTTTCCAGAAAAGGAATTTCCGCTCTACAAGGAGCGCACCAAGTCGCCCAAAGGTCGATATAGAGAAGTTTTCCGGCAAAATCTTTCAGGTGATATTCTTTTCCGTTGATATCATAAGCGGTAAAATCGGGAGATGGGCTGCCGGGTTGAACATTTTTTAAATTATTATAGATTTTTGTTATAGGTTCTTGTTGTTTAGGATCTGTAACAATTTGTTTAAAATAGTTATAGTAATCTTTTATGTTTTGGGTGTAATTAATCCCTTGTTTTGCTATTTTTAAAACTAATCTTTCTTTAATATTTTTATTATAAAGTTGTTTGTTAATAACTTGCAATATCATTAAGGGGTCATATTCCTTTTTTTCTTTTGCGATATTGATTGCTTCATTTGTAAAATACATTTCTAAAAGGTCTGTAAAACCGGGTATTTTCAACATGCTTTCATCATTAAAATCTATCATTTTTTTAATATCCGGAAAATTGTTACTCACGGAAAAATCTTTTTTTTGTGTGATATATCTATGATAATTCGGGTATTGCAATAATCCGATAGCTTTATCTATTTTTAATGCTTTTTTTTCAGCTTGAACAAAATTTTTATTTTTAAAGTTTAAAGAAGTAAAATTTTGCTCCAATACATTTGAAATACTATCCCATTTTTTTATAAAATCATTTTCATCTAATCCATATAAAGCCATTATTTTATCTCTTCCGTTTAATTTTTCTTTTAAAAGAAGTTTTTGTGCCAAATAATTATTTTCTTCGGCTCCTTTTCCTACATATTTAATAGTTTCATCGAATTGATTGGCATCTAAGGTAATAAATAAATTATCTCCGGGTTTTAAATATACATTGGTAAATTCTTTGCCGATAAATAATTGATAATAAGACTCGGGAATTTCAAGCGTATCGGCAAAATATGCTTTTCTTTTTTGAATTTTATAAACCTCATTGTCGAGTGATTTTAGATGAGCTTTATCGCTACTTTCACCATTGATTTCACTGATTTTAATACTGGTTTTATTTTTAGAATCAGATTTGGATTTTTGCTCGGTCAAGGTTTTATTACTACTGCAAGAAATCAAGTTTACAATAATAAAAATCGTAGAAAAAAAAGTTGTTAGTTTCATATCAAAAGATTTGGTTTTTTAATGATTTATTATAGTTTTTGATAGCATAAATAATCATTCCTATGCCAATAAGAATAAATGGAATACTCAACCATTGTCCGGTGTTTAATCCGGTGTTTTGCAACAATTGTGCATCAGCGGCATCTTGGGGTTCTTTGTAAAATTCAATGAGCAAACGAACGATCCAAAGTAATACAAAGAAAATACCGAATAGCATTCCTTCATATTTTTTCAGGTCGGTTTTCCAGTAGATATACAGCATAATGAACAAAATAATCACATAAGCTCCCGCTTCATATAATTGGGTAGGGTATCGTGGAAAATCTTCACCGAGTTGTTTGAAAATAAAACCGTAATCAGTGCCTGTGGGTTTTCCGATAATTTCGGAATTTAATAGATTTCCTATTCGGATAAGCGCTCCACCTAAGGGAATGGTCAGCGTAATACGATCTAACAACCAAAGAAAGGATTTTTTTCCTTTGAGATATTTTCTCCAAAAAAGAACCAGGGCAATAAAAATTCCTATGGTAGCTCCATGACTTGCCAGCCCTTGAAATCCCGTAAATTTCCAACCGTCAGGTGTTTGCACCATTGGAAGTAGTATTTCAGCCAAATGATGTTTGAAATATTTCCAATCATAAAAAAATACGTGTCCCAATCTGGCGCCCAAAAGTGTCCCGATGACAACATAAGTCAGCAATGGGTCCAAAAAGGAAACATCCATTTTTTCATTCTGAAATATTTTTTTCATAATATAATATCCAAAGGCAAAACCGACGATATACATCATACTGTAATAACGTATAGTAAAAAAACCGAGGTCAATACCGATATTCGGATCCCAAATTATTGCTGATACATTCATTTTTTTTGTTTTTTTCTTTGTTTGAGTTCTTCGGGTGTAGGAACGGGGTC
>JALSPZ010000038.1 GCA_026985675.1 Flavobacteriales bacterium | reverse complement strand
ATTTTATGCTACTTTTTCTAAAGTTTTGTAATTCGGCTTAATCAATGAATAAAAAAAGCGGGCTAAATAATAGCCCGCTTTAATGAAATTTATAGCTTTTTTATTGATCCCACCAAACCGGAGTAACCGGTGATTCTTTATGAGCATTTACATTGTCTTTGTTCGCTGATTCTTCCGAACCCGGATAATCAGCTCTTACTAACCATTGACCGGGAAATTCACTTGAAGCATTGTCATCAGGCAAAGCTAAATCTTTAAAAACATCTGTTGAAAAATCATACCTTCTCAAATCTACATAAGTTTCGGGATTTAAGAAATTGGCAATATATTTTTCTTTCATAATGTGTTCTAATTTCAAACCTGCCGGTGTAACAGCTATTGAAGGGTCTGCCAAATAGTCGGTTGAAGCAACTCCTAATTTATCAAAATTTGCTGTAATACCATTGATATAAGCATCGTAAGCCGCTTGACTTGAACCTACACTTGTAGCGTTACCTCCGTTTTTAATAAATTCGGCTTCGGCTCTCATAAATTCGGCTTCGGCATAAGAAATATATACTACCGGTGCTCCTTCGCTAGTATAGAAACCATCGGTTTTAAAATGTGCATTGGCATTATTTCCATCGGATGATAATCCGTTTCCACCGCTTACATATCCTCTCCAAGGATCACTCGGTACATCTTTTTCGGCATAAACCGATAATCTCGGGTCTTCTGTTATTGTTCCTCCTGTAAAGGGATAGGAAGCACCATTCATGTAGCTTACCAATTGGTCTCCCATTTCATCATGTGAGTTCCCCGTTGCTCTGGCTAATATTTCTCTACTGTACCAAGGATTTATATTTCTTGAATCGTAGAAAATTTGAAAATCATCAGCATTGGAAGTAAATCCATTGTCTAGATTTGAGATAATATCATTAATGTTACCACTTGTTTTGTAGTAAATATGTAACTGGTATCTGGCTTTTAAAGTATAAGCCAATTTTAACCATTTCGACATATCTCCGCCATAGGCAATATCTTCTCCTCCTACTGTATATCCTGAATTATCTGCGGCTTCAAGTTTACCTATTGCATCGTCTAATAAACTGAAAATAGAATTGTAAACAGTTTCTTGCGAATCAAAAGCAGGATGAATGTTTGCCGAACCCATTGCCGACTCGGAATAAGGAATCCAATCCCAACTGTCAGTTGCAAGACCAATATTCATAGCTGTAAGAATTTCTGCAACTGCTTTGTAATGAGTCGCATTTTTTTCGTCCGCTTTATCAATTATTACTTTCAAATTTGGTAATACATACAAATATATATTCGTCCAAGTACCCGAGTTGGATGTTTTGCCATAAGCGGCGCCATCTTGTCCGGTAAAATTTTGCGAATAATTTCCAAATGAACGTTCGGCATAATATTCTGCTCTAAAAGAGTGATATATAACCGGAGCTAAAAGTTCACTCATCCCGATTTGCTCATCACTTGCTGTCCCGGAAGGAGTGTTAACATCAAAGTAGTCCTTGCTACAACTATTAAAGCCAAAAGCAAGACTAAATAATATAATTATCAATAATATTTTTTTCATTTTCTTATTTTTTAAAATTTAACATTAAAACCAAATGAATAATCCCTTGTTAAAGGAACGCCTAAACCGGTATATCCGTGTATATTGCTTCCTGCACTAAAATAGTTGCTTTCAGGATCAAAACCTTTGAAAGGTGTCCACACTAAAATATTATTTGCATTAACATACAAACTTATGTTTTTAGCTCTTAATTTTTTAGCAAATCCTTTTCCAAAACTATAAGATAACCCTATTGTTCTAAATTTCACCCAAGAACCATCTTGTAATAATACTTCTGCGGCATTATTATAATTATTCCAATCTCTGTAATAACTGTTAGCCGTAATCGTTAGTGGAATAGTATTTTTTGTATACCCTCCACTTCCGTCATCCATAACTCCTTCTAATACACGATCTTGATCTCTGAATTCAGTTTCTTTTAAGTTTCCGTTTCTCAATGAGTTTCTGTATCCTTTGTCATATAAATCTCCACCTTTTTTATATTCTAATAAGAAGTTAAATGAGAAATTTTTGTAACCAAATCTATTTCCGAAAGTTAAGACATAATCGGGCAAAGCATTACCTACTTTAACCATTTCATTACCATTTTGATAAAAATATCCATCGTTTTTATCTCCTGTAATTACCCATTTTCCATCGCTATTTACATATCTTTTACCATCTCGGGTCATAAATACCCAACCGTATAAACTACCTATTTCATCTCCAACTTTGGATTTGGCAGTAATTCTATCGTTAAAGTAAACTATTTCGTCACCTAATTGTTCAGGCAATGAAGTGATTACACCTTTGTTGGTTGAAAAATTAACGGTAGATGTCCATTTAAAACTTTTATTTTTCAAAATATCAGCCGATAACAATAATTCATGTCCTTTGATATCATAATCTCCGGCATTGATATATGAACCCGATAATCCTGATGAATAAGCAGTTTTAACTCTAAAAATTTGATCGGTTACTTTTGTATAATAGTAAGAGTAATCGATGCGGAATCTGTTATTTAAAAATCTTAAATCCGTTCCTATTTCATAAGAAGCACTTCTTTCAGGTTTCAAATTAGGGTCTCCGTCAGATGTTCCGGAATGATAACCTATAGAACCTCCAAAAGGAAATGCAGGGTCAGTATAGTAGAAGTGTCCGATTTTTCCAAAACCAGGACCTTTTCCTACCTCAGCATAAGACATTCTTAATTTTCCAAAAGATAATGGAGATTCATCACCTAATAATTGTTTGGCTTCATCTGTAAATACGTAAGCTAAACTAACTGACGGATAAAAGAAAGAACGATTGCTTTTGGGCATGGTTGATAGCCAGTCATTTCTTCCTGTTACCGATAAGAATAATTTATCTTTATATGCTAATCTGGCATCTCCAAATACACCCACATTACGGTATCTCACTAATGAATTACCTGCAAATATGTTTTTAGTATTACTTAAATCATTCAAATAAGGCATATTTAAACCTTCTCCTCTGATGTAAGAATATCTTCTATTTGTGCTTGAAGTTTGATTACCCAAAACCAATGTTCCAACCAAATCATCTGTTATATTTTTTTGTAAAGTGGTTAAAAAAGTAGTTTTAAAACCGGTATAGTTAATATTTTCATTTACTATAAATCCGTGAACGTGTGTTCCTACGTCCAAATCTGCCGGTACAAATCTGTTTCTTAAATCGGCATAATTATCTACTTGTGCTACAAAATTAAAGTCCAACCATTTATAAGGTTTAAAATCGATGCTTGAATTGGCAATCCAACGATTAACATCATCTTTTAAATTACTTTTTTCCAAGAAATATCTCGGGTTATCAATAACTCCGAAAGTATAATTTTTTTGTTTCCCCCCTTTGGTTAAATAATCATTTATAGGGAAAGTAGAAGACCAATATGATAACGAACTGAATACCGATTTATCACCACCATTTGCTCTCATACCACCTGAATTGGTATAAGCGATAGATGATTTTAATTTTAGATTTTTAGTTGCTTTGTAACCACCATTAAATCTCAATGATACTTTATTATAATCGGTATTTGGTAAAATACCTTGGTTTTGGTTTATTCCACTTGAAAAATAATAATCAATTTTATCAGTTGCCCCACTGATATTAAAGTTAACTTGATTATTTGTTCCTGTTCTGAATAATTCATAAGGATTATGGAAAGCATCGTGAGATAAATCAGCAACCACACCCCCTCCTAAATCAAATGAATCGTCTGTAAAAGGAACTCCCCAGCTATAAAAAGCAAAACCATAATGTTTGTAACCACTTGGTTCACTGTCATCTATAACCGAACCTGGTTTTTTTGTTGTCCTATGTCCTTCCCTGAATGTTGTTTGCAATTCGGGTGTAGTAACAACGTTTCTTAAAGTAGTAGAAACTGAAAAATTAATTTGAGGTTTTCCTTTTTTTCCACTTTTTGTAGTAATTACAATTGCTCCGTTTGCCGCTTTAACACCATACAAAGCACTTGCTGCACCGCCCTTTAATACAGAAACAGACTCAATATCATCGGGATTTATATCCATTGCTCTGTTTGAGAATGAAAATTGTTCAGAAGAACCGGTTGCATTAGAACCATCACTTGGCAAAACATTACCTACAAAAGTATCATTGTTAATGGCAACACCATCGACAATAATTAATGGTTGGTTGTCTCTTTCAGGGTTTACGGACGACATACCTCTTAAAAGAATGTCAACACCACCTGCCGCAGAACCGGAAGTTCTTAGAATTTGTAATCCGGCAACTTGACCTTGTAAAGCTTCCAAAGGGTTGTTTTTTCCTGTTGTAGGCAAGTCCTTTGCTTTAACCTGCTGAACGGCATATCCCAACGATTTTTGTTTTCGGGAAATACCCAAAGCCGTAACTACAACTTTATCCAATTGTGATGCACTTTCTTTCATTACCACCATCATTGGTGTACTGTCGTTTACTGTTTTTTCGACGTTTTTATAGCCAACTGCCGAAAAAACCAACACATCTCCTTTATTGACGTTTAAACTGAATTTACCGTCAAAATCCGTAGCCGCTCCGGTATTTTTACCTTTTACAACTACATTCACTCCGGGAATAACCTCTCCCTGAGTGTCTTTTACCGTACCGGATACTTTTATGCTTTGTGCAAATCCAATTTGTACGAAAGCAAAAAATACCCACAAGAGTAATTTCATCTTTTTCATAG
>JALSPZ010000037.1 GCA_026985675.1 Flavobacteriales bacterium | reverse complement strand
GAAAAATATGGCTTTTCACATTCTTATCTAAAAGATATTGTCCCGCAAGAATTAAAAAATCAATACAAAAAGACTTATTATGCCAAATTTAATAAGCAAGCTTTCCAAAAACTCAAAGAGCATTATAACAATAGCACCGAAAAAGATATTTTTGACTTGTATTTGCTTTTGATTTACGGATTTAACCGAATGCTTCGTTTCAATTCAAAAGGAGTATATAATTTACCGGTTGGTAATGTGGATTTTAACAAAAATGTTGTCAATGCCTTATATAATTATTTTCATTTTGTAAAAAACAAAAACATTGTTTTTTACAATCTTGATTTTACGGAATTTTTATCAGAAATAGACTTTCAAAAGGACGATTTTGTTTATTTTGACCCGCCGTATTTAATTACATTTAGTGAATATAACAAACTATGGAACGAAAGAAAAGAATACGAATTGCTGGAAATTTTAGATGAGTTAAACAATAAAAATATAAACTTTGCCATATCCAACGTAACGCATTACAAAGGAAAAGTAAATAAACTTTTTTTGAATTGGAGTAAAAAGTATTTTATCCAAAACGTCAAAAGCAATTACATCAGTTATCACGATAATTCGATTAAAACATTTAATGAAGTTTTGGTTACTAATTATCAATCGAAAACTATTACTCAAACAAATATGTTTGAAACGAAAACAATTAATTTTGTGGCAAAAGAAATAACCGGCAAATTATGACAAGAAAAGGCACAAAAAGAAAACCGGAATACAAACAAATGGCGTTTGAAACAGCCGTTAGAAATCCCGAACGATATTTGGAAATTTTAACCGCTCTAAAAGATTTTGATGGCATTGTATTAAATGATGAAAACTTACTTGATATTGTTTCACATTTATATTTGGAAAAAATTGTAAAAAGTGACAAAATAAAAATAGATGAAACGACCACAATTAACGATATTAAGGATCTCGTCATTGAGGTAAACAGCACTCGAAATTCCGATGGCGGTTTTCCAAAAGGCTATCCGGCAAGATTTTGGACGTATATGCGAACACCTTCCGAATTAGGTTTTGTTTATGCACGCTATGGTGAAGTATTTCGTTTTTCGGAAATTGCAAAAAAATTAATCAATGGTGAAATTGACGAACAAGAAGCATTTTCCATTCAATCAATGAAATACAACCGAAAAAATCCCTATCGTAATGTATCTAATGATTTTAACTTTTTTAGGTTTATCTTACAAGTTCTATTAAAATTACGAGAAAAAGGGCATTCGTTAAGTTATGAGCAATTTATTGTCGCAATGTTTAGCAAAGACGGAAATGTAGATAATTTTTTGAAAATAATTGATGATAACACTTTTCCCGATTTTAAGAGTGCTTATGATTTCGTAAAAAAAGAATATGGGGTTACTACAAAAGTCGAAACCGTAACCCGAGATTATCCGGACGTAGTAAGGAGAGTTTTGATTATTTCAGGATTTATAACTATCAGGTATACAGGCAAAAAACTCATTCAAATCAACGAAAATAAATTGGATTATATCAAAGATTTGTTGTCCGTAGATTTTGAATTAACCGAAACGGAAAAAACACAAGCAAAAGCTTATTTTGAAAAATTGGATAGTATAAATGAAGTGTATATTAAACTCATTTTAAAATATCGCGAACAAGACAAAATTGATGGCGAAATTTATAGAAATCAAATTTTTAATATCATTAAAGCCTATAATATAGATGAAGAAAAAATAACGGAAAGTATCAATAAAATAGGAAGCAGGAAAACTGTAATAGAAGAGTTTAAGGAAATACCGGAGCCGTTAAAATTAGAATTTTTCATAGCCATTTTAATCGCATTAAAATATGGAAAGCAATTTGCTATCAGGCCTAATTACAAAGCAGACCACATAGGTAAACCCTATTCACACGCCCCCGGAAATAAAGGAGATATTGAGATATTTTCCAAGCAAATTTATTGGTTGATTGAAGTTACGCTAATTCGTAACAAAACCCAACAATTAAATAGTGAAACAACTTCTGTAATCCGGCATTTATATTCCAATGAAGAATTTGCCGATAGATTGAAAAAATATTTATCATTCGTTGCGCCCGTGATTCACCAAGACGTAAGAGAATTTTATCATTATTCAATAGTTCAAAGTAAATCAAAGGGTTATGAAGTAAATTTGAAGCCTTATTCGGTGGATGACTTTGTAAAAATCACACTTAAAAAAGAAAACTTTGCGGATATGGAACAATATACTAAAAATGTGATTAATGAATTTAGAAAAAATTTGAATTAAGATTTTAGTTTAAAGTATTTTTTTGAAACTAAATATTTACCAGAATTTGACGCATAAGTTATAAATTTGTTTATTTTTGCGGCAAACCATAAAAAAAGAATATGGCTATTAAATTAAAAGGAGATAAAGAGATAAAATCTGCGCCTTCCATTATGCAAAAGGCACTTAAAATAAATCTAAACGAAAATATATACGGAACTTTTTCCGAAATTGGAGCGGGGCAGGAGACTGCTCGTAATTTTTTTAGGGCGGGAGCTTCGTCGGGAACGGTTGCCAAAGCTATGTCTGCTTATGCCAAAGAGTTTAGCGATGCAATTTACGGTAGAGAATCGGACGGAAGGTATGTTACCAAGCCGCGTTTGTTGAAAATGTTGAAGCATGAAACGGATTTGATGGAGCAACGTTTGGAACGTTCGGCTTTTCCCGACAGAATTTATTTTTCGTATGCCAATACAGTTTCCACTATTGATTTTTCAAAGAAAAACAAGGGGCACGGTTGGGTAGGAATTCGTTATCAACTCAATCCGTTGGAAGGATATAATCAGATAATTTTACATATTCGTTTTCATGAAAATGACTCTAAACACCAACAGATTACTTTGGGGAAGCTTGGGGTAAATTTGATTTACGGAGCATTTTACCATCATGACGATCCCAAGGAACTTTTGATTTCTTTGTATGATCATATCGATAAAGACAAAATTGAAATTGATATGATTAATTTTTCCGGTCCCAGGTTTACGTTTGTAGACAATCGTTTGATGAGTTTGTTGTTGGTAAAAAACGGATTTACCGAAGCCGTAATGTTTGGTCCCGACGGTTATAATATTTTACCTGCTGACGAATTGTATAAAAAAAATATTTTAGCTTTGCGAGGAAGCTTCCGTCCGGTTACTAAATTGGCTGTGGATATGTTGGAAAAAGCCAAAGACAAATTTTTTAAGGAAGCCGATGTAAAAGAAGAACGTAAAGAAATTATTTTTGAAATGACTTTGGATAATTTGTCGTATGAAGGAGATATCAATGAAAGGGATTTTTTGGATAGAGTAAATTTATTGAGTTCGCTTGGACAATACGTAATGGTAAGTAATTTTAGAGAATATTACCGTTTGGTCGAATATTTTTCACGTTTTACAAAAGAAAAAATCGGACTGATTATTGGTGCCAATCATCTGGTTAAACTTTTTGACCCTACGTATTATAAAAATCTATCCGGTGGAATAATGGAAGCTATGGGAAAAATGTTTGAAAAAAATTTGAAACTTTTGGTTTATCCTTATGCAGAGAAAGATTCCGAACAAGTAATGTGTGTAAAAAATATAGAACTTCCCAAAAAAGAAAAATTGCTGTTTGATTATATTAATGCCGAGAACAAATTTGAAGACATTAAAGATTACGACCCTAAACTTTTACGGACATATAATCGTGAGTTGATACATCAAATACAAAGAGGGGAGAGCGGTTGGGAAAAATTGGTCCCGGAAGGTATTGCCGAATTGATAAAAAAACAAAATTTATTCGGTTATAACAAAATCAAAAATTGATTATGAAACAATTTAAAATTACTTTACCCAAATTCAGTAGGGGATATCATATTATAACTGATATTATTGAAAATGAACTGCGAGATGAATTTCCGCAAACGGGCATATTACATTTGTTTATTCAACATACTTCCGCAAGTATAATGATAAATGAAAATTATGATCCAAGTGTAAGAGTGGATTTGGAATTAGCTTTTAATGATATAGTAAAGGAAGATCAACCTTATTATACCCATACCATTGAAGGTAGTGATGATATGCCGGCTCATATAAAAGCGGCTATGATTGGCACAGATATTAGTATTCCAATCACTAACGGTAAGTTGAATTTAGGCCAATGGCAAGGCGTTTACATTTGTGAATTCAGAAATAATGCAAGCAATAGAAAGCTAATTGCCACTATCATCGATTAATTTCTCTTATTGATAATTTTAAATGTATCATCTTTGTAAACTATCATAATATAGTCTATGAGATTATTTATCTGAGAGACTTGTATAGGAATATTTTGTTTTGACTCCGGATGATTTATGTTTGCAATTTTTTCGGTTTTTACTTCTACTTCCACATAATCCAAAGGAGTTTTGTTCTTATTATCCGTTGCCAGTTTGGAACTTTTTCCGGTTATGAACCATTCCAAGTCCAAATCAGGAAAATGTTCTTTAAACTTTTGTAAAAAATCAAATGAAGGTTTATTTCTTCCGGATAAAATATGTGAAATACTGCTTTTTTGAACACCCAAAATCTCAGCAAATTTAGAAGCTGACAATTCTCTCTTGTTCAACCATTCCTTTAATCTTTTTGATATGCTATTTTCCATTTGATTATTTTTATTTACAAATGTAATAAATTTTTATTTCCGTTTTATAATTTATAAATACTTGTCTATGAATTTTAATTTTAAAGATTTGTTTTTTCTAATAGCAATTATAAGTTTTAATAGCCTCTTGCATAAATCAAAACTTAAATTGACACTCATAATTATTTGATTATTAGCATTTAATTAAATAATAATAAGAAAAATTTATGTATGTTATTGGGGGTTTTTAATTTAAAATATATATTTTAATAAGCATTGAAAATTAAAAATAGTTATATGATTAATTTTAAATTATCTTAAATGCGCTTTAATAATTATTTAAAATATGTATAAAATTATTGTCAATAAAAATACTTTTTTTATATTTGCATAGAAATCACATAAAACTAAGAAAATGGGAAAATTTAATTTAGATGAAGTGGATTTGCAGATCCTCGATATGCTCATTGAAAATGCAAGAATGCCTTTTACCGAAATAGCAAAAAAACTGCTTATTTCTGCTGGAACTGTTCATGTCCGTGTCCGTAAAATGGAGGATGCCGGTATTATCAAAGGCTCAACTTTAATTTTGGATTATGATAAGTTGGGTTATTCATTTATAGCATATATTGGTATTTATCTTTCCAAAACTTCTCAAACACGTTTTGTCTTAAATCGTTTAGAAGAAATTCCCTTTGTTACGGAATCTCATATTACAACAGGAAAATTCAATATTTTCTGTAAAATAAGAGCAAAAGACACTCATCATGCCAAAGAAATTATTTTCAGAATTGATGATATCGACGGTATTATCAGAACGGAAACAATGATTTCATTGGAAGAAAGCATCAATGACAGAAAACGATTAATGCATGTAATTCTTAAAGATTTGATTTAAATTAAGAATACTACTATTTATTAATTATTTTAAAAGTGGTAAAGTTATCTTTACTACTTTTTTTATTTGTATAAATAGGTAAAAGATTCTTTGAGCAAATTCATATTATTGATAGTTTGATCAACGACTACTTGTCCTTTATCCGATAACAAGACAAAATTTATATCTCCATTGATGTTTTTCTTGTCAAATGCTAGATATTTTATAATATCTACTATCTCTAAATCTGAAAAAAACGGTAGCGGATATTTTTCCAGAATTTTTTCTTTAATTGAGTTTACAAATGTAAAATCAATTAAATTACTTTTATATGATAAGTAAGCAGCCAAAATCATTCCGATAGCAACAGCATGTCCGTGTTTTATGGGTTTGCCGGATTGATAACCGTAACTTTCAATGGCATGTCCAAGCGTATGCCCAAAATTCAAAGATTTTCTTACCCCCGATTCATAAGGATCTTGTTCAACTATCATCGCTTTTATATCAATTGATTTTTTTATCATTTGATCAAGATTATGTTCAGGAAAGTTTTTGAGTAATTCGTTCCAATAATCAAAGTCGGCAATCAATCCATGTTTAAGCATCTCGGCATAACCCGAAAGAAACTCATCTTTGGGAAGTGTTTTTAGAAATTCTGTCCAAATCAAAACCATTTCGGGAGTTTTAATATTTCCGATTTGATTTTTAGCGCCTTCAAAATTAATCCCGTTTTTTCCACCAATGGCTGCATCAACCATACCCAATAAACTGGTCGGAATATGTATGAACTTTATTCCTCTTTTGTATGTTGTAGCTGCAAATCCTCCAATATCCGTTACAACACCTCCGCCTAAATTTATAATCAGGCTTTTTCTATCGGCACCTAACGATAACAATTTACTCCAAATCTCTTGTAAAGTTCCTATATGTTTATTTTTATCTCCGCAAGGAATTGAAATCGTGTCAAAATCAAAATCAATTTTCTTTTGAAATAAAGGTAAACAAAATTTATGTGTATTTTGATCAGTAATAACAATAATCTTTCCGGGATTATACTTTTGGATAAATTTATTTAGTTTGTTTTCGGCTTCTTTCTCAAAATGGAACATATTGCAATTTTTGGTCAAAAATACGTCATTTTTATTATTATAACGTGAGTTCGATAAAAGAATCGAAGCAAAAATTCAATAAATACGTGTGATACAAACTAATTTTTCTTATACTAACGGGTTAGTTTAATAAAAATTAGTGCAGTAGATTGCGTGTTTAGTGGATTTTGGCTCGAAATCAAATACTTCATTTGTTAAACAAATTAAATTTATTAATAAATATTTTAATAATTCATTTTAAATCAATAACTTATAAAAAATAAAAATAATTTCTTATATCGAACTCACGTTATTATATTTAAATCCAAATGAAAAGAATAAATTCTAATAAAAATCATTTTTAAATTATCTAAACTTTTTATTTTTGAAGAAAAAAATAATGAAAAAGAATATATTTGATAATACGGAAGTGGCATTTGCTTTGAAAAGTGATGCTGAATTGGAAAAAGCTTACTGGTTGTTCAAACTTATAAAAAGTGAATCCTTGGTAAAATTATCAACCGGTCTAACAAAATTTGCACTTAAACATCACTTTCCCATTGAAGGTATCATCAAAACTACCGTTTTTGATCATTTTTGTGGAGGGGTTACGGAAGAAGATACGTTAGATTTGGTTAATAAGCTTTATAGCAAAGGAGTATATTCAATTTTGGATTATTCGGTAGAAGGAGCCGAAAATGAGGAAAGTTTTAATCGGGCTTTTCAAAAAACAATGGAGTTAATAGATTTTGCCAAAAACCGAAAAGAAATGCCTTTTGCCGTTTTTAAGCCCACCGGTATGGGGCGTTTTGAAATTTATGAAAAAGTAACCACCGGAAAAAAATTAACCCAATCGGAGGAAAAAGAATGGAAAAAAATAGAAGAAAGATACGAACGTCTGGCGCAAAAAGCCTATGAAAACGATGTGCCCTTAATGATAGATGCCGAAGAAACCTGGATGCAAAAAGCTGCAGATGACTTGGTGGAAAAAATGATGGAAAAATATAATAAAGAAAAACCCATTGTTTTTAATACTTTACAATTATATAGGAAAGACAGGTTGCCATATCTTAAAGAACTGTATAAAAGGGCTAAACAAAAAGGATTTAAAATAGGAATGAAATTGGTTCGCGGTGCGTATATGGAAAAAGAACGGGAGAGAGCATTGGAAATGGGGTATGAAGACCCGATTTGTAAAGATAAAAATTCTACTGATAAAAATTATAATGAAACATTAAAATATATGGTAGAACATATTGAAGATATGAGTGTTTACGCGGGAACGCATAATGAAAATTCTGTATTGTATTTGATGAATTTGATAAATGAATTTAATTTGGAAAAAAACGATTCACGTGTTTGGTTCGGACAACTTTTAGGAATGAGTGACCATATTACCTTTAATTTGGCAAAATTGGGTTACAATACCAGTAAATATATTCCATTTGGTCCGGTAAAAGATGTAATGCCGTATCTGATTAGAAGGGCCGAGGAAAATACTTCCGTTGCCGGTCAAACCAATAGGGAACTGGAATTATTGTCCAAAGAAAGAGAAAGAAGAAAATTAAATAAGTGATTGAGTTTGTTCACAAGTGTAATTTACAAATGTAAATTACACTTGTAAACGCATTCCGTCATATCCCAAAAATACATTATCAGGTAGTTGCTTGTTTATTTCTTCATATAATCCCATATGATGACTGATATGTGTCAATACCGCTTTTCTGGGTTTAATTATCTCTATCATTTCCAAACTCTCTTTTAAATTCAGATGCATTTTATGTTCTTTGTGATGCAAAGCATTGATAATTAATAAGTCAACCTCTTTAATTAAATCTATACTTTTTTGAGGAATAGTCTTTGCATCTGTTATATAAGCCATTCTATCAACTTTATAAGCATAAATAGGTAAAGTGCCGTGCATTACAATAAAAGGTGTAATTTCTTTTCCACCGATAAAATACGAACGATAGGCTTTGGGAGTAAAGGGAGAAACCTCCGGCGCACCGGGATACCTATTTACTTTTGTAAAAATGTATTGGAATCTTTTTTCCAAATCCTCAATAACACGTTCTTGTGCATAAACAGGTATCGGGCTTTTTCTTCTAAAATACAAGGGGCGAATATCATCTAAACCGGCTGTATGGTCAGCGTGTTCATGTGTATAAAAAATACCGTCCAATTTTTCAACTTTTTCTCTTAACATTTGTTGTCTGAAATCGGGTCCCGTGTCTATTACAAATGTAAACTCGTTCCATTTCAATAGTGCAGAAGTGCGAAGTCTATTATCTTTCGGATTTTGTGATTGACAAACTTTACATTGACAGCCTATAACAGGAACTCCTTGTGAAGTGCCTGTGCCCAATAATTTTATTTCCATTTATTTTTTAAGCAAATTTACTTTTTTCATTTATCTTTTGCTAAAATATTTAAAAATAAATTTTGTCTTTTCGAAAACTCAAATTATATTTGTTTTGTTTATATTTATTTAATGAATAACAAAAAACAAATTTTTTACGGAATTATTATTTTTATTATATTTCTGTTAATTTTTACTACCGAAAAACGCAATGGCAAGATTAGTTGGTATCCTACTTATGCAGTCAATCATAAAATACCTTTCGGAACTTATGTTTTCTTTCATGAAGCTCAAAATATTTTTAATGACAAATTGATTTCTACCAATCAAAGTCCTTATATTTTATTAAATCATTCCACCGATACTACCGGTGTTTATGTTTTATATAATTCCAACCTTAATTTTGCTAAAACCAATATATCAAGCTTGTTAAATTGGGTTAAAAAAGGTAACAAATTATTTCTGTTTGCCAATACATTCAATCAAAAATTATCCGATACCTTAGGTTTTACTACTGAGCGTTTTTTTGCTAATAATTTTACGGATTCGATTTCCGTTTATTTAAAAAATAATGATACTTCTTTTTCTATAAAACAAAAATTTTTTCCTTATATTATAAAAACAAAAGACAGTTTAAATCCTGATATTGAAAAACTCGGTTTTTTTGATGATAAACATAAATACGCTAATTTTATAAAAATAAAACTTGGAAAAGGTAATATATATATCCATTCATTTCCCGTAGCATTGACCAATTATTTTATTTTGAATGAAGATAATTTTAAATATGATGAATTTTTGCTCAACCTTATAAATACTCCCGGTAATATTTACTGGGATACGCATTATCAAAACGGGTCCGGAAAGCAAGGTTTGTTTAGGATTTTAATGGAACATCCGGCTTTTTTATGGGCATATCGTTTAATGTTTGCAGGAATTATAATTTTTATTATTTTTCAAGCCAAAAGGCGTCAAAGACCTATACCGGTGGAAAAACCTTTCACAAATGAAACACTTTCTTTTACTAAAACAATTGCAGAAATGTATTTGGAAAACAAAGCTCATGACGAAATGTCCGATTTACAAATTCGGCTTTTTTATGATTGGTTGAGAGCAAAAACACAAATTATTATAAATGAACCTGTTGATGAAGAAACAATACAAAAAATAGCTCAAAAAACAAAAACTTCTCCGATAGATGTTCAAGCGGTTTTTGAAATGATAAATTATTTGAGAAACGTGCAAATAATACGCGCAAAAGATGTGCTTAAATTAGAAAAACTCATTGAAAAAATAAAAAAATAGAAATTATGGAATATAACAATAGAATAGAGATAGAGCGATTACAACAAAGTATTGAACAAATTAAAAACGAACTTGGAAAAGTCATTATCGGACAAGAAAATTTTATAGAAATGCTTCTAACGGCATTGCTTGCCAACGGTCACGTATTGATAGAAGGGGTGCCGGGTATTGCCAAAACACTAACGGCTAAATTATTAGCCAAAACTTTACAAACCGGATTTAGTAGAATACAATTTACCCCGGATTTAATGCCTTCCGATATCTTGGGAACATCGGTTTTTAATGTCAAAACCCGTGAATTTGAATTTCATAAAGGACCGATTTTCAGTAATTTTGTTCTGATTGATGAAATAAATCGCGCACCTGCAAAAACACAAGCAGCATTGTTTGAAGTAATGGAAGAAAAACAAATAACGATTGACGGTCATAATTTTCAAATGAAAGAACCTTTTATTGTTCTTGCCACTCAAAACCCTATCGATCAGGAAGGAACTTATGCTTTGCCGGAAGCCCAACAAGACCGTTTTATTTTTAAAATCAAAGTAGGTTATCCCGATTTGAAAGATGAGTTTGATATTCTTAAATCTCATCACGAAAGAAAAATCAGTCAACCGGTAGATTTGATTCAACCTGTTATGACAGCAGAAGATTTGATAAAATACCGAGAACTTGTAAAACAAATAGTAGTTGAAGAAAAAATATTAAAATATATAGCTGAAATTATTCATAAAACACGTAATCATTCGCATATTTATTTAGGCGGTTCGCCAAGAGCTTCCATTGCTACTTTGAATGCTTCAAAAGCTTATGCTGCCTTGCAAGGACGAGATTTTGTAATTCCGGATGATATTAAAAAAGTTTTACCCAACGTATTACGTCATCGTATTATTTTAAATCCAGAACAAGAAATGGAAGGTTTAACGGAAGAAGATATCATTGAAATGATTACCGAAAGTGTGGAAATTCCCAGATAATTGTGAAAAAAATATATCAACATATCAAAAACTTATATTTACATCCCAACTTTTATTTAATTTGGGGCATCGGTTTATTCGCTTTATTTTTGGGATATTGGTTGGATTTTACATTTGTAATCGGTAAATATTTGTTTATATCATTGATTTTAATCACGGTAATAGATTTTTTATACCTTTTATTTTATGGAAAAATTGAAGCCAAAAGAAAAATTCCGGATAAATTTTCAAATGGTGACCCCAATCCGGTAAAATTAAACCTATCCGGTAATTATCCAACCAAAATTTTTATAAAAGTTATTGATGAACTACCATACCAATTTCAGAAAAGAGATTTTATCATAAATTTAGTCCTAAAACCGGGAGAAGCCAAAGAATATACTTATAGCTTACGTCCGGTAAAAAGAGGAAATTATATTTTCGGAAATTTGAATGTTTTTGCTTATTCTCCGTTAAAATTGGCTTGTTATCGATACCGGTTTGATAATCAAAAGGCGGTTAAAGTTTATCCGAGTTTTTTACAAATGCGTAAATACGAATTGATTGCATTGACCAACAAATACGGAATGGGTATGCGAAAAATAAGAAGGATAGGGCATACTATGGAATTTGAACAAATCAAGGTTTATCATAAGGGAGACGATTATCGTTCGATAAATTGGAAAGCGTCCGCCAAACACAACAAACTGATGGTCAATCAGTATCAAGATGAACAATCGCAAACGATTTATTCATTGATTGATATGGGTAGGACTATGAAATTGCCATTTAACGGTATGACGCTTTTGGATTATGCTATAAATTCAACATTGAGTTTTTCCAATATCGTAATGAAAAAAAACGATAAAGCCGGATTGATAACTTTTGAAAACAGAATCAAAACTTTTATTAAACCCGGAGACAAAAAATCCGATTTAAACAAGATTTTTGAATCTTTATATGCTGTTGAAAATCAATTTAATGAAACGGATTTTGAGAGATTATATACTTTTGTCAAAGCTAATATTAACAAAAGAAGTCTATTGATGATCTATTCCAATTTTGAACATATCGGTTCTTTGCGCAGACAGATTCCTTTTTTGAAAAAGTTAGCCAAAAAGCATCTGGTGGTTTTGATAATTTTTGAAAATGTTGAATTAAATAAACTTATACAATCCCAACCGGTTGATAACAAAAGCTTGTATCATAAACTGATTGCAGAGGAATTCGCTTTTCAAAAAAAATTGATGATGAAAGAGCTTAAATTACACAAGATCCACAGCATTTATACCAAACCGGAAAACTTAACCGTAGCTACGATAAACAAATATACCGAACTGAAAGCTAAATCGTTGATATAATGAAATTTATAAAATTTGCTTTAATAATATCTTTAAGCATTTTGTTTTTGACTTCTTGTAAAGAAAATGCTACAAAAACTAAGCATAAGGAACCGGTTATTAAAAAAAAGAGAGAATATAGAAATTTCTCTAAAAAAAATTGGATTGAACTCAAAAGTCTGGATACTACTTTTATTTACGATATTCGATATGCTGGGAAAAATAATTTTGTTCATAAAAAAATGTATCCTTGTGCAAAATGTTATTTAAGACCGGAAGTTGCTCAAATTCTTGTAAAAATTCAAAGTGAATTAAGAAATAAAAATTTATCTATAAAACTTTTTGATTGTTATCGCCCTGGAAAAGTTCAAAAAAAATTATGGGAAATAAAACCCGATCCACACTATGTTGCTAATCCCAAAAAAGGTTCTATGCACAACCGAGGTTTAGCAGTGGATTTGACCATTGTAGATAAAAACGGAAAAGAATTGGATATGGGAACACCTTTTGATTATTTCGGTAAAAAAGCCCATCAAAACTATAAAAAATTACCCGATACGATTTTAAAAAACAGAGCTTTATTACGAAATATAATGGAAAAATACGGCTTAGAACCTATTCGAACCGAATGGTGGCATTATTCCTATCGAAAAAAAGATTATCCGGTGGAGCAATGGGTTTGGGAGTGTGATTAGACTTTATCGCACGTTATTGTATTTTTATTTTTTCTTTTGCTCTAATTCCATTCAAAAAAGAAGCCACATCCATTTGTTTTTTGCCTTGTATTTTGACAATTTCCGGTAAAATAAACCCATCATCGGTAGCAATTTTCATTTGTTTTTTTGTAGTAATTACAGTAGCAGGTTTCAAATTGTGTTTTTCATTTACAAAATTGCTTTTGTAGATGATGAACTTTTTAAAATCCTCTTGTGGATGAGTTTGAATTTTTGTCCAAGCTCCGGGATAAAAAGACAAACCTCTAATGAAATTATGAATTTTTTCCGATTTTTCATTCCATTGGATTCTCGTATTTTCATTGTTTAATTTCGGAGCTTTTTTGGGCAAATCTATTTTGGGTTGCGCTTGGGTTTTGATATTTCCGCTTTCTATTAAATCGATGGTTTCCAACACCAAATCACTTCCGATACTCATCAACTTATCATGTAGAGACGAAGCATTGTCCTCGGATAAAATAGCAACTTCTTTTTGCAAAATAATTTCACCGGTATCAATTTTTTCATCGATAAAAAAAGTAGTTACCCCGGTTTGGGTTTCTCCGTTAATAATTGCCCAATTAATAGGAGCAGCCCCACGATAATCGGGGAGAAGGGATGCGTGTAAATTAAAAGTTCCTTTTTTAGGCAAACCCCAAACTATTTCGGGTAACATACGAAAAGCTACTACTACTTGAATATCGGGATTCAATTTTTTTAATTCCGCATTAAACTCTTCCGATTTCAAATTTTTCGGTTGCAAAACCGGAAGCCCAACTTGTTCGGCATATTGTTTTACGGCACTTTTACGCAATTTTTTTCCACGTCCGGCAGGCTTATCAACCGAAGTAACTACACCCACCACATTGTATCCGTTTTCTATCAATTTTCTTAAACTTTCCACGGCAAATTCCGGAGTGCCCATAAAAACAATTCTAGACTTGTTATCCATAAATTTTGTATTTTTACAAAGATAAAACAATCCTGATAATTCTTATGAAAACCTATAAATTACTTTCAGCTGAGCAATTCAAACAATGGGATTCACAAACGATGAAAATCCAAAATATTTCTTCAATCGATTTAATGGAACGTGCCGCAACAAATATTTTCAAAAAAATACTCAAAAACGAAAAAGAAATTTTGAAAAAACATACCATTGATATATTTTGCGGGATAGGAAACAATGGCGGAGATGGTTTGGTTTTAGCCCGATTGTTTCACCAAAAAGGTTTTGATGTTCGTTGTATTATCGTGCCGTTTTCAACCAAAACTTCCAAAGATTTTGATACAAATCTTCATCGGTTAATGCAATTGCCAATTGAAATAGAAACCTTTACCGGACAAACGAAAATTTCAAAAAAATCTATCGTAATTGATGCCATTTTCGGAACAGGTTTATCACGACCCGCTGCCGGAATTGCACAAGAAGCCATCAAACTTATCAATCAATCCAAAGCTCAAAAAATATTGAGTATTGATATTCCTTCGGGTTTATATGTCGATAAGCCCAATGCAAAAAATGATTTAATCGTAAAAAGTGATTGCGTTTATACCATAGAACTTCCGAAGTTAAGTTTTTTCTATCCGCAAAATATCGAGTATGTAAAAGATTATAAAATTGTAAAAATCGGATTGGAAAAACAAGTTTTAAAAAAACTACCTACTGACAAATTTACTTATAAAATACAACCGAGAAAGGTATTGAAAAGACCCGATAATTCATATAAAAATATTTTTGGACACGCTTTAATCATCGGAGGAAGTTTAGGAATGATAGGAGCGGCTATGCTTTCATCAAAAGCGGCATTGCGAATAGGTGCGGGCTTAGTTTCGGCTTATATTCCAAAATGTGGATATATTCCGTTTCAAACTGCCGTTCCCGAAATTATGGTAAAAACGGATAAAAATAAAAAATATATTTCTAAAATTGATTTATCCAATGCTTATCAAGCCATTGGAATAGGCCCTGGCTTGGGAACGCACAAAAAAACACAAAAAGCCGTTTTGGAATTTTTTTCCAATCAAGATTTTCCCTTGGTAATTGATGCTGATGCACTAAATATTTTGTCTTTAAACAAAGAATTTCTAAACAAAATTCCCGAAAATAGTATTTTAACTCCTCATCCGGGAGAATTTAAACGCCTAACTGGTAAAACTTGGAACAACGATTTGGAAAAAATTCAGTCAGCCAAAGCATTCGCGAATAAATATCAAATTATTTTAGTGTTGAAAGGAGCTTTTACATTGATTACCAACGGAAAAAAAGTTTTTATCAATCCTTATGCCAATTCCGCTCTGGCAACTGCGGGTAGTGGAGATGTTTTAACGGGAATTATCACGGGTTTACTCACACAAGGCTTTCATCCTTTTAAAGCGGCAAAAATAGGTGTGCAATTACACAGCCAAGCAGCGGAAATTTTTGATGACGATATCTACTTAAAATCGAGTATGATTGCCAGTGATATTATTAAAAATCTAAAATTCTTTTAGTGTGTATCCTTATCCAAATAATTAGGAACACCATCGCCGTCAGTATCATCGTTGGTAGGGTCGCCGTCGCCATTGGTATCTTCATCTTTGGTTAAAACACCGTCGTTGTCATCATCTTGGTCAAAATAATTAGGATAAATATCTCCGTCAGTATTATCATTGGTCGGATCTCCATCACCATCCAGATCTTCCACTGAATTGGGGATATTATCATTGTCCGCATCCAAATCTGCCAAAAATGTTTTAAATGAAAAAATCAAAGGAGAATAGGGGGGAACTTTATTTTGGGCAAGATGATAATAAGCCAGACCCGAAGGGGTAATAAGCATGCCTGCACCATATCCGTCAAAGCTTACCGTACCATCATTATTTACGGTATAGGTGCCGTCTTTAAATAAAGGAATTACATTTTCCCAGGCTTTTATAGTGTTTCTAGGATAAAACCATCTGGGTAAATTATCAACCGTTTGGTCAAAAACTTTTCTATTTAATAACCAACCTTTATAAGAAACCAAAACATTATCATATTTTGTAAAGCTATTGCCGGTGCCTATTTCAAAAGGAATATAATACAAATCGTAAATTAAATCAGACACTTCCGGATCGGCTACTTGTAAAACTTGTAAATTCGGATCATCCCAAATGGAAGTCTGATTTTGCGGATCATCCAAAGTATCTAAAACTACATTATATTGAGTATCCAGTTCATACCTATGGGTTTGCATAAAATGGATAATGGAGTCTTTTTCTACATTATTGTATTGCTCTTTACGGTCTTTGATTTCAGGTCCGTTATTAACATCCTCATCCTTTTTACAATTGGTTGTAAACAATAAAATAAAAACACCGATTAAACCTAATATTTTAAATTTCATAAACTAAATTCTTAATGGAAATAAGCCGCAAGATACAATTTTTATTTATTTTTGTCAATCCATTAACAAAGTTTTAGCAAGTATATGAGAGTAGATAAATTTTTATGGGCAGTTCGTTTCTATAAAACCCGAAGTATCGCAACCGATGCTATAAAGAAAAATCATGTTCGTATCAATGGAATTGTTGCAAAACCTTCCAAAGAAGTTTATGGTGGGGATATTTTGGAAATTCGTAAAAATCAAATCGATTATAAAATTCTTGTACTGGATACGCCCAAAAGTAGAGTAGGCGCCAAACTGGTTCCGCAATATATCAAAGATCAAACACCCAAAGAAGCTTTTAAACATCTTGAATTGCTAAAAGATGCCAAAAATTATTACCGTAAAAAAGGAACCGGTCGCCCGACTAAAAAAGACCGTAGGGATTTGGAGGAATTTTTAGGAGATGAATAAAATAAAACGTCGCTAATTCTTGTAAGAGTTGCTGCTTGGAACGATACCGACACTAAATTTCTAAATGATAAAAAATAAAATGATTAAAATTAACATATTTAGCCTTATATTTTTATTAATAACTTCCTGTAACTCAGCAGATAATATAAAACAAAAACCAATGAAACAAACTTTGATAACACCCCCTATTGCAAAAAAAATCCCAAAAAAATTAGAAAAACACGGTGATGTCAGAATAGATAATTACTATTGGCTTCGCGAAAGAAAAAATCCCGAAGTGATTAAATATCTTGAAGATGAAAATGCTTATTATGAAGCAATGACGCAAGAAACAAATGAATTGGAAAACACTATTTTTGAAGAATTGAAATCTCGTATCAAACAAGAAGACGAATCCGTGCCGTATTTTGAAAACGGATATTATTATCAGACCAAATATTTCAAAGGCAAAGAATATCCCGCCTATTACAGACGAAAAGGAAATTTGGACGCAAAAGAAGAATTAATTGTTGATGTAAATCATTTGGCACAAGGACATAACTATTACCATTTGACAGGATTGGAAATCAGTCCCGATAACAAAATTGCCGCTTATGGCGAAGATACGGTTAGTCGTAGAAAATACACATTGAAATTCAAAGATTTAACCACCGGAAAATATCTTAAAGATGAAATAAAAAATACTACGGGACACGCCGTTTGGGCTAATGATAACCAAACGGTTTTTTATACCCGAAAAGATCCGGAAACATTAAGGGCTTATAGAATT
>JALSPZ010000036.1 GCA_026985675.1 Flavobacteriales bacterium | reverse complement strand
ATTCCGCCATATAAATCCATATTTTCTCCAAAATTAAGGACTTCTCCAAAATGTCCGTTTAATATTAAGGTGGTGTAAATTCTTTCGGTAATATTATAAGTGGTTTTTTCCAGGTCATTTTCATCGACAACTCCATCATTATTTTGGTCGTAATCTACTTGTATCATTCCGGATTTGGGTTGAAAAGAGTATCCCAATACATATCCGTAAGAAATATAATCGGATATTCCTATATCATACATAAATGTGAGACCAATCCCTTCTTGCATATAGTTCGTTCCTACGAATATTTTGTTGTCACCAAATCCATCGTATGCTTGGGCAAAACTACCCATATTTGTAAGCAATAGAAAACTTAATGTTAAGATTGTTTTTTTCATAATCTTTTTAATCAATTTTTTCCAAACGCAATTCCATTTGTTTTTGTCCTTTTTTAGGCTTTTTAAAGGCTTCTATCATCAAAATATAACCTTTTTTAGCTCGTCCGATACTTAAAAAATGTTTTCTTAAATTGATGTGTTTGGTTTTTTCGGTAATAGAATTATCTGCATAATTGAAAATTATGAAATGAATATTGTATTCTTTTCTATTATCTTTATCATAAAAAATATAAAGTTTTCCTTTATTATTAATCAAATCTTGAGCAAAATCAAATTTATAGTTGGTGCTGGGTTTGGTAATAAAGTTTTTGAATTTGATTAAGTTCAAATTTTTATCTAACAAAAAAGTATATAATCCCTTGGCATAGCTCCCTTTATAAGTTTCTGCCAAAATCATAATATTTCCTTGGGGTGTTACGTCAATATGTCTTACAGAAATTGTTCCTTCGCGTTTAAAACGTCCTTTTTCGTTTAGGTTGGGAATATGCAAATCTTTATAAGGTTTATATATTTCTTCGATATACTTGCCTGTTTTTATATCTACCACTCGTTTATAAAATCCCAAAGCGTTTTTCGCTTTTATTCGATCCTTTTTGTTTTTAACAAAATATTTTCCTATAATGATGATTTTATCATCTTTTATATCCAAATATTCTTGCTTAAGTGTATATTTATTGGTAAATAAAGGGATTTTATACTTAAACTTATTTGCTGCTCTATCATAAACCAAAATATATTCGTTTGGTTTTGCAAAAGTGATTTTTTTCATAGTGTTTTGTCCAAAGAATATAATATAATTCTTATTGGTTTTAATTGGAGCTATAAGCCAATAGCCCTTGTAAGGTGATTTTATATTCTTTAAATAAGTTTTGCCATCAAAGCCTAAAACCAATGTTTCAAATGATAATGCATATCCATTGCTAATATAAAAACCTTCATCTCCGAACGGCTCTGCATTAAAATAGCTTTGAGAAAAAATCAAACTTTTGAATTTGTGTTTTTTTAATTTGGAAATATTTTTTGGATTTTTTTCAAATAATTCGTCAAAATATTTGGAATCGATACTTTTGTTTGATTTAATGTCAATAAGGTCATACATTTGAGCGACGGTTTCATAGGTGTTTTTATACCTTGCTTTTTCAGAATTGAATAATAAAATGTATCCATTATTATAAATAGCCTTTTCGGTGGTAACAATATTTTTTTTAGCATGCGCTTCTTTGATGATTTCTCCTTTTTTAATTACATTAAAGTTTTTGTCCAAAATTTTGTATTTCAGTTTTCTTTTGGTGGGAGAAACCTTATCATACCTTGTAACTTCCATATAGCCAAAGATATCTTCTTTATTATAATCGTAAAGTTGATAAAAACCGTCAAAAATACCGTTGGCTTCTTTGATGATTTTATAAGTTTGAGCTTGTGAAAAAAAGCCAAGACTTATAAATATTATAAAAATTATTTTCTTCATAAAATAAATTTTTAAATTTAATTATTAAAGATTAAATACCAATCCAAAACTTACCCAAAATTTTTCATAGTTGCTGGATAGATTATAATTAATGGAATTAGTAGAAGGTGTATTGTCGGAAGGTATAATAATATTAGCCATAATCGGGACATTTACTTCTAAGTTAACACCTACGGCATCGCCAAACATATATCTGCCACCCACTTGGGCACCAAAGTTTTTTCCTACATTAATCCCGGTATAAAGATCCATTTTTTCATCCAAATTTAAAGCGGAGCCAAGATGTCCGTTAAATTTTAAAGCAAAATACCATTTTTCTAAACCGTCCACTTGAACTTCTTCTGTATCATTCTCGTCTATAACACCGTCATAATTTCTGTCTATATCAGCAGGTAATATATAAGTTTTGGGTTTAAAAGAATAACCTAATTCCATCCCCCAAGAAAGATAGTCATTGATTGCTCGGTCAAAGAAATATGTCAAACCGAAACTTTCGGATTGTGCAGTTGCTCCTAAAAATACTTTTCGGTCTCCGTAACCATCAAATGATTGAGCAAATATTCCAAGTGTTGAGAATAATAATACGAATGTTAAAATTTGTTTTTTCATAATTGTTTTTTTAAATTGTTTTATTTGTATTTTCTAAAATCTTTTTCTAAGTTAATCCATTCATTTTCAGATAAGTTAAACAAAAAGTTGATAAACATTTGCTGGCTTTTTGTTTGATTTTTGGGATTTATGGTTGGAACATAAGAACTAAGCCGCATATCCTTTTTAGCATCGCTCAGTTTTTTTATAAATTTATAAGTCATTTTCAATAAATATTTGTTTTGGGGTTCTTTTTGTAAAAGTTTTAAGGTTTCATAAAGCCCGATTCCGTATTCGTATTTCAAAAACAAATTATTTATTTTTTCATATTTGGCTCTGTTTTTTAATTCATTAAATTTTTTATTGTCAATAGAAAAATTTTGAGATTTAGCTTTTAATTTTTTATTATTTTGGATACGATTGAGCGCTAAAATCCTATTTTGACAATTCGGGTGGGTTTTTAAAGAATCGATATTCCAACGTTTATCGGAATCTTGATAAGTATATTCCGAAAAATCTTCTTGTTGAAACCATTCCGGATTAAATTTTTGATGTGGCGTATTAAAAAACTTTTTGAGAAAATTTTTGGATAAACTGTCTTTTTCTTTATCGACCGTATCCATAATTTCAAGGGAACGTATAGCTTCTTTGATATTATATGGCGTGTTTGCTAATAGTATAAAACCCAATGAATCCGCTTCAAGCTCATCTTTCCTGGAAATATGCATACGGGAATATACTTCGGATTTCAAAAGTTTTTCGGCACGATTTTCACGTCCCCAACGATTACTAAATACTTCTTTTTCTTTTTGTTTGTAAGCTTTGGAGGTAATTCTCTTGATGAAAGATTCATAGCTTTTTTCTCTGTGTTTCAATATGTAATGTGAAAGCTCGTGAGCCAAGATAAAAGCCAATTGATCTTCATTTTCTACGGAATTTAATAATTCCAAATTGATGATGATGGTACCGTCGCCAACACTATAAGCATTGGGAATTGTTGAACGAGACCATTCGGGATAAAGTTTTAATTTTTTATATCTCGGATTATCTTTTAATATTTCAGCAAATATTTTTTTAAGGTATTGGCTGTTACTGAAATTGTAGTATAACTCTCCGTTCTCAAAGTCTTCTTTCAAAGATTCATATTGACTATTATATATTTCTTTCAGATACCTTCTTTGTTTCCCTTTAAAATGAGATTTGATATAATTCAAATCTTTATTGTGCCTTTTTTCTAGACCCGACAAAAACTTCTTTAAATAAGTCTTAGGAAGTGTATCTAAGGGTTTATATGTTTTTTGGGCATTGAGATGTAATGCAAAAAAAAATATAAAAAACGGAATAATTTGTCTTGTTGATTTCATTGGTTGCAAATTTATAAAATTTTGTTAAACAAATGTTATACCAAAAAAATTTATAATTGATATAAATAAAATCTATAATCAATTACTAAAATTTGTAAGGAAAAATTTTAAATTGCGACTAATGTTACATAACAATTAAATTTTATACTTATGAAAAATTCAATAAAACAAATCAAATTATTAGGTTTAACAGTTATTATCGCTTTAACGGTTTTTGCTTTTAGCAGTTTTAAAACAACTGATTCTTCTACAAATCACAAGCAAACTGCAATGTTGGTTTCTTATGCTGATTATCAAACGATTCCATTGAATAAATGTGGTGAAGGAAAATGCGGAGATAGTAAAATGAAAAAGGATAAAAAATCCGAAAAAAAATGTGGAGAAGGTAAATGTGGCGATGCCAAAACCAAAGATTCTAAAAAAGATAGGAAATGCCGTAGTGGAAAATGCGGTGATGACAAATCCAAGGAATCAAAAAAATGTGGCGATGGAAAATGTGGCGATAGTAAGGCAAAAAAAGATAAAAAAGCCAAAGCCGAAAAGAAATGTGGAGCGGGTAAGTGCGGAAAATAATTTTAATTAAAATATAAAAAGACATGAAATTATTGACCAAATTAAATTCACTATTGGAAAAAATAGGAATCAAAAGCCAAAGTTTAGCTTTATTGTTCTTGCGCTTAATTTTAGCTTTTGGTTTTTATAAACCGGCTATGATGAAATGGAAAGATATTCATGCCATAGGCGATTGGTTTAAAGACTTGGGATATCCGTTTCCGTATTTGAATGCTTATTTGGCAGGTACAACCGAATTACTCGGAGTTATCTTATTAATTCTCGGATTTGGCACCCGAATTATTTCTTTACTTTTGATTTTTGTAATGTTTGTTGCCATTACTACGGTGCATCTGCGAAATGGGTTTCAAGCGGGAAATAACGGATTTGAGATTCCTTTGTATTATGCCATTATGTTATTTGCACTTTTTGCTTTTGGTGCCGGCAATTA
>JALSPZ010000035.1 GCA_026985675.1 Flavobacteriales bacterium | reverse complement strand
TCCAACCGCCTCCGAAACCTCCTCGTTTCATAAAGAAAGAAGCAATCATCAGAATCACACTGATTAAAAAGAACCAATAAGATATTTTGTTCAATTTCGGGAAAGCCATATCATCGGTTCCTATCATTACCGGAATTAAGAAATTTCCTGCAACCGCCAAAAGCATTCCCAGCGCCAACCACATCATCATAATCAAACCGTGATTGGTAATCAGCATATTGTAATCTTTATTGGTTACCAGACCGAATAAAGGAACTTTCATATCGGGATATGCCAAGTGCATACGAAATACATAAGCAAAGAATCCACCGATACTTACCATTAAAAAAATTGTCAGCATATATTGAAATCCGATATCTTTATGATCCAGCGAAAAGAAAAATCGGTGCCAAAATCCGTGTTTTTTATGTGTATTCATAGTCAAATTATTTTTTATAAAGTTTAGCTAATTGTTTTTCAAAATCTTTTTCAGACAGGACGGTTATAGTTGCCTTCATATTGGCGTGTCCTATTCCGCAAATTTCCGCACAAGTCAAAGGGAATTTTCCGGTTTTGGTCATTTTGACCCAACGGGTAATGTTCCTGCCCGGCAATGCATCTTGCTTAAAACGTGCATTGGGAATAAAAACACTATGCAAAACATCGTAAGATTGAATATCCATATGAACCGTTTTGTTTACCGGTATATACAGTTGATTAATGGATTTTACATCATCATCGGTATAGAGTTTTCCGTCGGGACCGGGATAGGTAAACTCCCAAAGCCATTGACGTCCCATAACAATAACGTGTAAATCCTTTTCGGGTAAAGACTCTTCAATACTTGACCAAATCGGTCCTTCTTGATATAAAAAATAAAAATCTGCTACCGCTAATAGAAAAATACCGAGATAAATCAGTTTTAATTCCTTAAAACCGATACCTTTTTTGTATCTTTCTTCACGCGTTCTTGTTTTGTTTTTGGTCAAAATCGGATATAAAATCAAAAATATGACAATGATACTGGCAACCGTTATTACACCGGTAATCAGCCAGAAAATAAAATCTACATCCGATCCGTAACTACTTGCGTTCTCTGGAAAAAATTTCATAGTTGTTAGTTATTATTTAAAAGGTTAAAAATTATAATCAATTGTATGACGGGCAGATAAACAATGGAACTCAACATAAGGGTTCTTGCTGCCTGTCTGTTTCTTTTTTGGTAAAACAAAAAAGCGGTATAAACAAAAATTATCGTTAAAAATAAAATGATAAATAGGGAAAAATTATGTAATACATTCAATTGATAGAGCATATATATCAAAGGAAAAAGGAAAAAAACCGATAGAAAAGTCAAAAGTGCATTGATTTTGTTTTTTCCTCCTTTAACCGGTAGCAAATCATAACCTCCGGCGGTATAATCATCATACCAATACCAAGCAATAGACCAGGAATGTGGCAGTTGCCAAAACAATTGCATAAGAAAAAGCAAAATTGCAAAAGAATCGATTGTTCCTTTGGCTGCCAAATATCCAATCAAAACAGGTAAAGCTCCTGGAATCGCCCCTATGTAAATACTCAACCGGCTTAGTCTTTTCATAGGGGTATATAAAAACCCATAAATAATCAATGAAACAAAAGAAACAAAGGCAGATAAAGGATTAACTTCATATAAAAAATAAAATCCTAAGGAACAAAACAATACAATCATCAGCACAGCTTCGGTTAAGCTCATTGTTTCCAAAGCCAAAGGTCTATTGGAAGTGCGTGGCATTTTCTTATCAAAATTTCGTTCGATAATTTGGTTGATAATATGAGCACTTCCCGTAATGAAAAAACCTCCCAAAAACAGCCATAGGATTTTTGTCCAATCCAATTCACCCATACCAAAAAAATATCCGAAAACACCCGTGAGTGCAACGATGATATCTACTTTAAATTTTATAAGTTTTTCGTATGATTTAAGCTTTATTCTAAAATCCATTCACTGCATTTGTAACAATTGTTGCAAAAATATTTTTTCTGTAATAAAAATTACATATAGCATAATAGATTTTTTTTATAATTAAAATAAGAGGTGATTATACTTATGATTTAATTTTGAATTGTTCTTAATGAAAAAGAAAAAAATGAAAAACAAATTCTATATAGGTTTTATATCATTATTAGTGGTTATATTGGTGCTTCTCAGTATTTTATACAAACCCAATGAAGTTCAAAACGACACGTTTTTAAGAAATTTACCGTTATTTAATGCACTGATGAATGGGCTATCATTCATCTCATTAATTTTGGCTTATTTTTTTATTAAAAAGAAAAATATAAAATTTCACGTTGGATTTATCATTGCCGCTTTAACTTTCACTTTACTTTTTTTGATTTCTTATTTATTGTATCATTTTTCAAATCCTCCAACTTCTTTTGGTGGAGAAGGTATTATAAAAATTATTTATTTGACAATTCTTTCCACTCATATAATTTTGGCGGCATTTGTTGTTCCTTTGGTTTTACTAACGATTTCCGAAGCTATTAATAAAAATTACATAAAACATAAAAAGTTTGCCAAGATTAGTCTGCCGATTTGGTTATATGTAAGTTTTACGGGGGTTATCATCTATTTGATGAATCGTCCGTATTATTAAAATTGTGATACAATATAATCCGCAATTGCCAAGGGATTCCTAGCTGCCGTTTTTATGATAAATACACAAATGGAGCCTGTTTTCCTCATTTTAACACCCAAAATCAATCACCAACTTATTATTTTTACCATTACTTTTTTCCATTGATGAAAAAAGTAACAAAAAAATCTAGCCTTACGAAAACCTTGCAAAATTTATCTTCCTTGAAGCTAAAATGTATGAACTTGCTCTTGTTCATACTTCACAAGAGCTTCGAACAGCATACATTTTTACGCTTCTTCGTCGTAAATTTTATGCAAGAACTTCGTAGGGCAGTGTGATTAATTCATTTGCCTGTGATTTTTAACTTAATTTTTTGCATTTTGCTGACTCTATGGGGTAAATAGAAAATTTTTTATTAAATTAGAACTTATCGCATAATCATTGTTCAATTTTAACACCTAAAAATAAAAATTAATAATTGCAAGACGCTGATTTTTAATAAATTATTTTTTTACACTAAAAAAGTGTAAGCAACATAAAAAGTTTGCCAAGATTAGTCTTCCGATTTGGTTATATGTAAGTTTTACGGGTGTTATCATTTATTTGATGAACCGTCCGTATTATTAAACTTGCGATACAATATAATCCGCAATTGCCAAAGAAGCAGTAGCTGCAGGTGAAGGAGCGTTTCCGATATGAATGATATTTTGGTTTTTAACAATCAAAAAATCATCTATCAAATTTCCTTGCTTATCAATAGCTTGCGCCCTGATACCGCTTGAAGCGGGAATGATATCATTTTCCGTAATTTCCGGAATCATTTTTTGCAAAGCTTTGACAAATACTTTTTTTCTAAACGAACGATACATCTCATAACTGCCTGTTTTCCAATATTTCCGGGCAACTTTCCAAAATCCTGAATAAGTCAAGGTTTCAAAAAGTTCTTTCCAATTTACTTGCAATTTATGATAACTTTCCCTGCCGAAAGCCAAAACGGCATTCGGTCCTGCATCAATTTTTCCTGAAATTCTTCGGGTAAAATGCACCCCCAAAAATGGAAATTCGGGATTGGGAACAGGATAAATCAGATTTTTTACCAAATAAGATTTTTCGGGTTTCAATTGATAATACTCGCCACGAAACGGAACGATTTTGTAATGAATATTTATGTTCGTTTCCGCTAATTTATCCGAATACAAACCGGCACAATTGATGACCAAATCAAATTTATATAGATCTTTTTCGCTTATCAATTCAACTTTTTTGTCAGAAGTATTTTGCAATGACAAGACCTTTTCATTAAAATAAAATTTTCCGCCTTTTTTTGTAACAATTTCTTGTAATTTTCTACTGACTTTCACATAATCTACTATTCCGGTTTGCGGAACAAAAACGGCTTGTATTCCTTCGGCATAAGGTTCATAATTTTTTATTTGATTTTTATCCAGCAATTTTAAGTCTTGAAGTCCGTTTTGTTTACCGTTTTCATAAAGTTTTTTCAATGCCGGCAGTTCCTTTTCGTCAGTTGCTACAATCAATTTTCCGCAAATATCGTATTCAATTGCATTTTCATCACAAAAATTCAGTAATTGACGATATCCGTTGATACAATTGGTTTGTTTTAAACTTCCCGTTTTATAATAAATCCCCGAATGAATAACCCCACTGTTTCTACCGGTTTGATGTTGCGAAATATCTTTTTCTTTCTCCCAAACACTTATTTGCCAATCGGGATATTTTTGTTGTAATTTATAAGCGGTAGCCAACCCGATTATGCCAGCCCCAACAATTCCAACATGTTTCATCTAAATTTTTTTATAAAATTAGGGAATATAAGATTTTAAAAAAAGACATTTGGCAGTAAAAAAGAATAAATGAACAATTTTAATAATATTTAGTCAATCCTGTCCTAAATAAGTTTAACTTTTACTTTTTCCATTGATGAACATTTCGACTTTACTCAATGGTAACAAAAATCTAGGCTGACGAGTATTTTTCTAAATTTTTTGTTCATTACACTAAACTGTCTGAACTCGGTTGAATATTTTGTCTAAATACAATCTTAACGTAACCTCAAACAGCAGACAGTTTTACGTTCCATTCACTTCAAATTTTACAAAAAATACTCGTATGCCGATAAGGCTTTCAAAGCTCCCCTCTACGAGAGGTGTTGGGGGTGTGTTAATACAATTTTTTCATCATTTTTTTTACAACTCATTATAAATCAAAAAATT
>JALSPZ010000034.1 GCA_026985675.1 Flavobacteriales bacterium | reverse complement strand
TATATGATAGATTTGGAAAGTTACTAAAAATTATGAATACTCAAACTTCTGAAAGTTGGGACGGCACCTTTAATGGGACACCACTTTACAGCGGAGATTATTGGTATATTCTAACCGTAAAAGAAGGGCAAATTTACAAAGGACACTTCTCCTTAAAAAGATAAAACATCAAGAAAAAGGGCTAAAATTTTTAGCCCTTTTTTTATTCTTTTTGTTCTTTGATTTCTTATTTGCTTCAATCAATTTGTTATACTTACGCTCTCTGTGCCACCACATAAAAGGACCTAATACCAATATACCAATCAATATGGCAAAAGCCGAAGCATATAAATCTTGCTTGGTAAACTGAAAATTCCACGCCAGCAATTTTGAAAAAATCAAAACAAATACCGCATAAGTAAACCCCGTAATAATCGAATATTTATAAATTCCGGTTTGCCTTTTCTTTTGCCAATATTCTATAAATTGTTTTTCTCTTTCGGTCATTGTATTTTTTCTACAAATATAAAATAAATTAATGTGAATCCGATAGCAATCAGATATTTTTATCCTTGTATGTAACTTATTTTAATCCCGATACTTATTTTTCTTAAAAAAAATTTGGTAGTTTTAAAAAAGTGTTATATCTTTGACCGAACGTTCAGTCAAAAATAACATTATGGCACCCAGATCAGAACAAGAAAACGAAAATATCCGCAATAAACGCACAACCGAAATCATTATGGTAGCTTTGGAACTCTTTGCTACCAAAGGATATCACAGCACGTCTATTAGCAAAATTGCTCAACAAGCTGGAATTTCCAAAGGTTTGATGTACAACTATTTCAGTAGTAAAGAAGATTTGCTCAAAGAAGTGGTGTTATTCAGCTACAAAAAAGCTTCGGATACTTTGTTGGAAAAAATGCAAGCGGAAATACAGCATAAATCACTGAAAGATGCTATTAAAACGGTAATTGAATTGTTTTTTGAAATGATGACCGAAAATGCCCATATCTGGAAATTGTCCATTTCGCTTTCAATGCAAGTAACCGATATGCCCGATATTCAAACTATTATGAGTAAAATATTTTCGGAAGCCTTTCAACGAATTGCCTTTTTACTAAACCCTGAAAATCCTGAAATTGTCGAAGCGGAAGCACGAATTATAGCGGCAACTTTGGATGGAATCGCCCTACATTACTATGTCATCGGCGAGTCTTATGATTTGGATGCCGTTAAAAATAAATTAATTGAAAATCTCACGAATAAATTTTGATATTATGAAAAAAATATTCACCCTAATTACCCTTTTCGCCATTTTTTATGCGCAAGCACAAGATGCTACGGAAATTTTAAAAAAATCGGATAGAAAAGTACGTGGAAATACTTCGTATGCCGAAATCACCATCAAAATTATCCGACCGAAATGGCAACGCGAAATGCGTCTGAAAAGCTGGACAAAAGGCGATGATTATGCCGTTTCGCTCGTTACTTATCCGGCAAAAGAAAAAGGGATTGTTTTTTTGAAACGCAAAAACGAAATGTGGAACTATATGCCTTCGATAGAACGAACCATAAAAATGCCCCCTTCTATGATGTTGCAATCGTGGATGGGAACGGATTTAACCAATGACGACTTGGTCAAACGCTCCTCTATCGTAAAGGATTATACCAGCAAAATCGTAGGCGAAGAAACGATCAACGGATTAAAATGTTGGAAAATTCAACTTACCCCCAAAGAAGATGCGCCGGTGGTTTGGGGAAAATTGCTTATTTGGATTGATCAAAAAGATGCTATGCAAATGAAGATTGAATTTTATGACGAAGACGGTTTTCTTGTGAATAAAATGTTAGCTTATAAACCCAAAATCTTTGACGGTAAAAAATTACCTTCCAAAATTGAGTTTATTCCGGTTGACAAACCCGGCAATAAAACAGTTATCATCTACAATAAATTGGTTTTTGATAAACCGATAAGCGAAAGCTATTTTACAATAAATCACATTAAAAAATTACGATAACCGGACTATGAAAACCATACTGAAATTTGCTTGGAGAAATGTTTGGCGGAACAAAAAAAGGAGTATTATCACCATAACTTCTGTGTTTATCGCAGTATTTTTGGCTCTGATAATCAGGTCTATGCAGTTGGGAATGTACGATAACGTAATTAAAAATGTCGCCGGAAATTACACCGGATATTTACAAATTCACAGCAAAGGATATTGGGAAGATCGCAATCTCGAAAACAGCATTACACTCAACGATACTTTGATTGAAAAAATTAAATCTACCAAAGGCGTAGAAGATATTGTGCCGCGATTACAAACCTTTTCGTTGGCATCTTATGGAAATACTTCCAAAGGTGTTTTGATTAACGGAATTGATATAGAAAAAGAAAACAAAATCAGACCCGTAGGCGAACGCTTATCAAATGGGAAAGTCTTTACATCCGGCTCTGATGAAGTCATCGTAGGAAAGGGATTGGCAAAATATTTTTCTCTTAAACCCAATGACACTATTTATTTAATCGGGCAAGGCTATCACGGAATGTCGGCGGCAGGCAAGTTTAAAGTTGCAGGTATCATTGATTTAAAAAATCTGGAATTGAATAATTTGGTGATTTTTATGCCGATAAAAACTTTACGAAATTACTTATCCGCCCCGGATATTGTTACCAATTTAATCATACTAAAAAATGAAAAAACAGATGTGGATAAATTACAAAAACGCTTGCTAAAAATACTACCCGAAAATCAATTTGAAGTAATGACTTGGAAAAAGATGCTACCCGAATTGCATCAAGCAATCTTAGCAGACAACGCCGGCGGATTGTATATGGTTTTTATCCTGTATTTGATTATCACTTTTGGTATTTTCAGTACCATTTTAATGATGACCGAAGAACGGATTTTTGAGTTTGGTATAATGACTGCCATTGGAATGAAAAAGAAAATTATCATCAAAATTCTTTGGGTTGAAACCTTATTATTGAGTCTGTTAGGCGTTGTTTTGGGAAGCATTGCCGCTTATCCCATTTTATACTATTTTCACAAAAATCCCTTACCGCTTCCTTCGGACAAAGCGGATATGATGGAAAAATTCGGATTTTTACCCAAAATTCCATTTTCCATTTCCAGTGATATTTTTATAACGCACGGTTTGATAATCTTTGGTATTGCCGTATTTGTTGCCACTTATCCGACTATTAAAATCTTACGGCTGAACACCCTTAAAGCAATGCACAAAAAATAATACGATGAAAACAATACTGAAAATAGCTTGGAGAAATCTATGGCGTAATAAATTAAGAACGAGTGTAATTATTTTTTCAATCATACTCGGGTTGTGGGGAAGTATGTTTTTTATGGGAATGATGAACGGAATGAACGAAAACAGAATCAGTTCTGCAATAAACACCTATTTGGCTCATATTCAAATACATAATTCAAAATATTTGGATAATCCGATTATCAATAACAATATCAAGGATGTGGATAAAATAGTGTCGTTTTTACAAAAAGATAAACGCATAAAAGCTTTTTCCAAACGAAGTATAATAGATGCTATGGCTAGCACTTCAAAGGGTTCGACAGGCATCAAATTGATAGGTATTGATAAAAATAACGAAGTAAAAGTCAGCAGTATTCCCACTAAATTATCCGAAGGTAGTTACCTGTCAAAATACAAAAAACCTTCGGTGGTTATCGGTAAAAAATTAGCCGATAAATTGGGCTTGAAATTAAAATCAAAAATAAAATTGAGTTTTCAAAACCTTTCGGGAGATGTGCTTTCGTATGCGTTTAGAGTCGAAGGAATTTACAAGTTAAACAACTCAATGATAGAACGTTCCAATGTGTTTATTAAAAAATCGGACTTAAATAAATTATTAAACCTTTCACAAGATATCACACACGAAATATTGATAAAACTCAATGATATCAAGCAATCCGAAGCCGTAAAAAAGGATTTGCAAGCCATTACATCTGCCGATACGGTGCAAACTTGGGACGAAGTTGCCCCCGAACTGGGATACGCACAAGAAACGATGTCCACTTTTGCCTATATTTTTATGGCAATTATTTTGGTAGCACTCTCCTTTGCCATTATCAATACAATGCTGATGGCGGTTTTGGAACGCAAAAGAGAATTGGGAATAATGATGGCGGTCGGTTTCAACAAAACCAAATTGTTTTTGATGATTATGACCGAAACCCTACTTATCGCCTTGATTGCCGCACCTTTGGGCTTGTTGATTTCCTACGCAACCATACATTATTTTGAACAACACGGATTGCATTTTTTATCCGTCGCCCAAGGAATGGAATATTTTGGCGTTGGAGCAACCATTTACACCAAATTAGAACCCGAATATTATTGGGTTATCTTGTTAATGACCTTGTTTACCGCTTTTCTATCGGCTGTATTTCCGGCAAGAAAAGCACTAAATACCAAACCCATTGAAGCTATTAGAGAAATTTAAAAAATTAGAATAAATATTTGATTATGAATGTAATAGAAACCAAAAATCTTAAAAAATTCTACAACGAAGGAACCGAACTCGAAGTACGAGCCTTAAACGATGTAAACTTGTCCATAAAACAAGGCGAATTTACGGCAATTGTAGGACCATCGGGTTCCGGGAAAACCACCCTTTTGAATATTATCGGCGGATTGGATACGCCGACTGACGGAAAAATATTTATTGACGGAAAAGATATTTCAAAACTCAATGAAAACCAATTAATAGATTTTCGTTTGTATAACATCGGTTTTGTTTTTCAGGCATATAACCTTATCCCCGTTTTATCCGCTTATGAAAACACGGAATTGATTATGCTTTTGCAAAATAAACCCGAACA
>JALSPZ010000033.1 GCA_026985675.1 Flavobacteriales bacterium | reverse complement strand
ACTTAAAATCCAATGGACAGTAATGTCCGTGCGGGTTCAAGTCCCGCCCCGAGTACTCACAAAAACCCTAACTTGTTTTTAATTAAATAGTTAGGGTTTTTTATTTACCTAATATGTAAAAAAAATATAATACTAATTAAAATAATTATCCCAAACCCGATACCAACGGGTTTCCTGATTTTTACATCTCCAAATATCCAAGCATAAACGGCTTTTAAAAAATTATTACTTGCTGTTGCCAATAATACGGCATGATAAATTTGTTGGATATTGAATTCTTTTAAGCCGTTTTGAAAAAGGTTAAGAACAAAAGGATCAATATCGGTTATTCCAACTAAAATTGACAAAATATTGATACCCGATTGTCCATATCTAATAAAAATATAATGTGTCAAAAAAGAAAAAAAGGCAAATAGAAAACCAAAGATCAAAGCCGTATTGATTTCCAAAGGATTTTTATCAATATTTTCAACAAAAATTTGTTGCGGGTGATCTTTATTCTTTTGATAAAAAACCCATGCAATTATAGCGGAAATCACAGCCAAAATCAAAAATGACGAAGCCAGCGTGCCAGCTATTTTAATATTAAAAAGCCAAGCAAGTATCAATAAACGGATATACATCATGGAAGTGGCTATCAATATTCCCGCCGCTACTTCATATTTTCCGGCAAATTCTTTACTTTTTTTTGATAAAATTATTGTCGTAGCCGTACTGCTGTAAAGTCCGCCAAGTATGGCAGTAAGCAGTAATCCCGAATCGGGAAAAATAAATTTTTTGAGTATATAACTAAAATATGAAATTCCCGAAATGGCAATGACAGCAATCCAAATATTATATAAAGAAATGTCATATCCGGACAATAATGGAGTTTTAGGCAACAATGGCAAGATTACTCCCGAGAGAATAATGAATTTAGCCAGTGTTAAAAATTCTTTGGAATCAAATTTCTTGGCAAACAAACGCAAATTTTTTTTTATACCCGTAAGAATGATAATGCTGACAAAAACCGATAAAACCAAAACTCTATTTTGAGTAAAAATCAATGGAGCTAATGAATATGTAAGAAGTGCTATCACTACCGTTGTCAATCCGAAATCACCGGTTTTGTTGATTTTAAAAAAATAAAAAATGGAAAAAAGTATCAGTAACCCCAAACCACCAAAGATAAAAGTTGAAAAATTTTGGGGAGAAATAATATACAAAACATAGCCCAAAATACCGATAAGTGTGAAAGTTCTATCAGTTCCAAACAAAAACTTTCTTTCTACTTCGGGATGATGAACGCGCTGTTCCAACCCAATAAGTAATGAAAATGCCACAACAACTATAAAATTTACAAATTCAACCGGAATTTGTTTAATAAAATCCATTTTTATATAATTTTATGCAAGTTAAAAAATAATCAATTTGAACAAAAAAAACCGGACTACAAATTTGTAATCCGGTATTATGGAAATTGTTTATAGATTATGCAATATCCATAGCACTTGCCGGTTTTTCTTCTGTTAATCGGATATTTTGAGCAATTTCAGGAATAGGAATTACTTTATATCTTTTAACAATTCTTTCAGGCAAATGTATTTCATGACCTCTTACATGAATTGTAGTAGGTTCGATTGTAGATTCATAAGTTATTTTAACTCCATATATTTCCCTTCCTAATTTATTTTTAAAAAATCCGGGACCTTCTACTTTTAATAATTTAAAATCAGCAGGAAAGTATAGACGTTTGGCGTAATTTCTTTTCCTAGAAGGCAAAAAATATGTTAACCAAAGCACTTTTGCATTTCCTTTATACCTTACTTCGGTTGGAATATAAGTTTCAGATTTGTTCTCATCAACCAATAATTTTTTAATAAAATCATTTGCATTTTCATAAGACTCTTGGGTAATTCCTTCATAATAAACATCATTTATACCTTTTACACTGCCCAAAATATTCATCAACTTAACGGTCCTTTTCTTTTCTACATCAATCATATCAATAATAGTAGAAAGCATAGATTGATCAAAATGTTCTTTAAAACTTTCGGTGTCAGGTAAGGCTGACAAAATATCAACATATTTTTTCAAACTATCTAAACAATTTCTATCTTCACAAATCAAAATAGCTGCTCTTAAATTACAAAACACTTTTCTTATTTCACTTATTACATCACTTTCTTGTTGAAAATGTAGTAGATTTTCTTGTACCTCCTCTTTAATTTCTTCAGGTATTTGCTTTAAATTTTCCGAAACATCAAATTTCTCTTTACCCCAGGGTTGGTATTCATGATCAAAGCCTTTATATTTTGCAATAATATTAGCTTCTTTTACTGAAATATGATTTTCTTCAATGGCTTTTTGCCTTACTTCTTCAATTTTATCACCAAATTTCTTTTTCCAAAAAGGTGAGTAAGTCAAAGTACAAAGATAATCACTTCTTTTTTTGAGTTCAGTTAGTTGAGCTATTGAATCAACTAATAACATTTCATCTCTGATGATACAATTTATTCTACTGATATCATCAATTGTTTCTACTCTTCCATATATTCTTGTCATGGCTGTAAATTTTTAGGGGTTCTATTAATAAAACTTCAAATTAAATACCAAAAGATAAAAAATGCCATATTTACAATAAAATGGAAATTCTGACAAAAAGGACTACATTTTGTCAGCATAAACATTTGGAAATCTTAAGTTTATATTAAAAAGTTATACTTTTTTACATTAGAAATCAGGACGAATACCCACACGAATAGCAAATTCGGGAGAATATAAACCGTTTACACTGGTATAATCACTACGCCATACGGCATCCACCCGTATAAAACGTAGATTTCCATAACCTATATTTTCCAAGCCTATACTGTATTCATAATAAATATTGTTTGTTGGTGCAGCATACAAAATATTGGAACGGTTTATACTGATATTCTCATTAGAGATATTTCCGTAGGCAAATCTAAAAGCAGCAACCGTTCTGAATTTTAATTTCCTAATCAACGGAATACGATTGAGTATAAACCCGCTAAAATGATGTTCAAAATGTCCTACAACATAAGTATCCGTTACAAAATCATAATAATTCAACAAACTAAAAGTATTGGGTTTTAACAACAAAATTTGATTGGCGGGAATCGGGTTGAGCAAAGCCAGTGGAACTTTTCCGAAAGTTTTACCGATTTCCAAAGTTAAATCGGTTTTTCCTATTTTTCCCAACAATACTCTTTGCATATATCGAAATTGTAATTTGCTATAATTGAAATCTCCTCCCAAATCTCTAAATCCTCTATAATAATTTATGATAAATGACGGATATGGATTTTTGCCGTATCGTTGTTCAACTCCATAACCGTAAACATCACGCCCCGGGGTATAAGCCAAATAAAAACTCGACCCTACATCCAAAACCCATTTCTTAATCCGGTTGTTTCGATCCACATAATCCATATTAAAAAATCTTCTGTCTGCCGGTTCAATCAAACGATATGTTGGAATAATACCTGTATGAAAATTTTTGGCTATCCGGTAATCTATTTTCAAACTTCTTTTTTGGATATGAGAAAGAAAAACATTCTTACCTCTCGATAAAACAAAATTAGCACCGAAATTTTCTACAAACATAATTTGACTGACATCCATTAAATTTCTTGCTTGTTGCACATAATCATCCAAAACCGTAGCTGCTATTTCAATTCGAGGTTGATAAGACAATAAATATTTAACTTGTAAGCCATATTTGAAAGTTTCATCATCGGTTCCGTAAGCAAGATGCCCAATCAACCGAAAGCGATCGTCACTGGATTTAAAAGTTCTAAAACCCGCCGATAGACGAAAACCTTCTACTCCGTTTTTTCCGATAGTTTGAAAAACCGGACCAAATTGTAAATACTTTCCAATATCAATATAACCTGTGGTAATAAGATTAATCCATTTGGTAATCCTTTGAACTCTCTTCTTATTTTTTACTTTATCAATTAATCGATAGGTATTTTTGGATTGAGTTAGATTACTATATCGTTTCCAATATAAACTGTCTTTGGCAAATTGGTGAGGTCGGACTTTTATTACTTTTTGTTCAAAAAACTCATCAGGATATTTTTTGGTAAATTCATAATCCGAATAATAATAACTTTTTTTGATATTGATACCTTTATTTTTGTCATTTTTGTCAAGCAACGTAAAATCTCCTACAAAAATATCGGATTTGGGCAGATAAATGCTGTCGTTAACTATGGTATATTCTTTAGAGATGCTAACTCCCCTGACAAAATTAACATTAACATCTTTTTTTAATTCCATATCAATTTTCGTAACGGCAAAATTATCTCCCGAAACAAGAAAATTTCCTTCAAAAGCCAAATCTTGCGGTCTTCTGGGGAAGAAATAAATATTATAAAACTTTTTATTATTTTTTTGAATACTGTCATATAAAAGATAATCGTAAGTATCAAAACCCGTTGATGATATAGGGCTTACAAAAGGTTTGTTAAGAAGATTGAAAGTGTTTTTATAAATATCCACCTCGTCGAATTTATTAGCCATACGATCAAATACAAAACCCTGACTATAAAAGCCTTTGCTGTTTTCCGCTTCGATTTTTTCCAAATATTTATTTCTTTCATTATCTCCGTAAATATCAAAAACCGTTTCTTTGATATATATCGGGATATAATAATTAAAACCTTCACTATCAAAAGGCAGTTCTTTTAGAATTTTTTGATAATCTTTTTTGAAAATTTTCTTTAAAAAAACGCTATCTACTCTATTGAGTCCGATTTCGGTCGTTTCATATTTTTTGTAGGAGTAACGCGGAACCTGTTTTAGTCCGTTTTTCTTTTTTCTTTTCCATATTTCTTTTAAAATTCGATAAGCGGGATTTTCTTTTTTCTTCAATCTTTTTTTGGGTCTACGAACAATAACCACTTCGTTTAATACATTCTTTTGTTCTTTTAAAACAATTCTTAAAAAAGTTTTTTTCGGATTGATTTTAATAATTTTGGTTTCATAACCGGTTAAAGAAAAAATAAGTTTTCCCCGTTTTCTATGCACATTTAAAATAAATTCTCCATTAATATCCGTAGTCGTTCCTTTTTTTTCGGGTTTAAAATAAATATTAACAAAGGGTAACGGCTCTTTGTTTTCATCCGTAACAATACCCGAGAAAGTTATACGCACGGGTTTTTCTTTTTTCTTTTTTTGTCCGAAATTAATACCGGGCAAAAACAGCAAAAAAAGTCCTATAATAATTTTGAATTGATGCATAAAATTATTAATTTCTTATATTTTGTGTTGAATATGGCAAATATATAAAAAGGATTGAGACAAAGACATTAATTTATTAAAATAATTTTAAAAATTTATCAAATAAAAACAACTTTTTATCGAAAAAAAACGGTATTTTAACTAATGCGGGATGAAAATTGACAAGGCTTTATTATATTGCAGCAAAAATTAATCTGGCGGGAAATAAATTATGCTAAAAAAAATCTTTTTTTATTTGTTTTACTTACAAATTTTAGCCGTGTTTTCACAGGGGTATAAACATTTTAGTATCGAAAACGGATTGCCAAGCAATAGAATTTATAAAATAGTACAAGAAAAACAAGGTTTTATTTGGATAGCTACGGATAAAGGAATATCAAAATTTAATGGTAAAACTTTTAAAAATTTTACCACAAAACAAGGCTTACCCACCAATGATATTTGGGATTTATTTTTAACCGACTCCGGTAAAATATGGTTTTTTGCTCGTACAAATAAGTTGGGTTATATTCAAAATGACAGTATTAAATTATTCAAAAGCGAACATCCCGACGAAGTATTTTATCCACATGTAAATACCAACAGACAAAAAGTATTTTTTACGAGTTTTGGCAAAACTTATATTTTAAAAGATCAAGTTTGGAAACCAATTTTTCAAAGTCAAGTTAATGACTCTATACTATCTACTGTTTATGTGATGCATCCCGAAATAAAATATATTAATATTACAAAAAATGAAAAACTATTTTTATTCAACCATAAAAATAAATTGATAAAAAAAATTGACATAAAATTATCCGAACATAAAGATATCGGTCAAATTAACGATAGTTTATTATTCATCCATCAAACAAAAAATCTTTATGTATTAAACCTCAACACCAAAGTATTACACGAAATTAAAGAGTATCGTAAAATGGATCCCAGCAATTTTTATAAATTTTATGCAACAGACAATGAAATACAATTTACCACACAAGCATTTTATTCCGAACTAGATAAAAATTACCAATTAAAAAATATTAAGAATTTCCCTAATAAACTCAATAGTAATTTTGTTTTCAAAGATACCAAAGGAAATTTCTGGGTCATTACATACAATAAAGGCATTTATCTTTATCCCAAAAATTTCTTTAATACCAATTATTATTTAACCAATGAAAAAATAAAATTTTTAAAAAAAACTCCTAACGGTAAAATTATTGCAGGAGTTCTTGGCAAAGGATTATACAAATACGATAAAAACCAAAATAAATTTGAATTAGTATATGCCAAAAAAGAATATATTTATGATGTTTTTTTTATTGACAAAAATAATTTTGTAATTTTCGGGAAAGACACTACACTTGTAAAAAAAGAAGGAAAAATCATTCCTTTTTATTTTGCAGGAAAAAAAGCAATATTTTATAAAAACAATTATTTTACAACAACCTATACAGGACTCTACCGTTTTGATAATGAATTGAATTTTATTAAACAATACAAAATCCCCGACCCGAATATTCTCTTTATATATAACAATACACTTATTATCGGTGGTATATCGGGATTGTATAAAATGAATAATGATACGATTTCCAAAATTAACTTTGAGCCAAAATACAGTAAACTACCAATAACTTGTTTAAACACATATAAAAATAATTTACTTATAGGAACTGACGGCTCCGGACTTTTTTCTTGGGATGGAAAAAATAAAATTGTTCCGATTCAAAATACACAAAATCTTATTATTCAAGATATTTTGGTAAACAATGATGAGATATGGCTCGCCACACAAGAAGGGGTTTTAGGTTTTAAATTTAAACAAGATACGCTAAAATTTATCAAAACCATTAGAAAATTTGACGGATTACCTTCAGACCAAGTTATTGATATCGAAATAGATCAAAACAATTTATTGGCTGCTTCTTACAACGGAATATCATCTTTTGATTTATATCAAGAACCCAGCTTACCTTTGCAAAACCTTTATTTTAAAGAAAAAAAATATGGAAATGATATTATTAAATCCGATAAAAATAAATTCAAATTCGGCAAAAACAAAAATTTGAAAATTAAATTTGCTACAATTGATTTCTCCGGTCAAGAACACAATAAATACTACTACAAACTTGAACCCATTCAATCCCGTTGGAATGAAACAGAAGCCAAAGATATAGATTTTAATAACTTACCCCCATCGGATTATAACTTTAAAATCAAAGTAAGCAATCCGTATGGACAAATATTAACCAATAGTTTTGATTTTAGCATTCAACCCCTCTGGTGGCAAACCGGTTGGGCAAAACTTTTATTTATATTTAGCATTTTATCAATTATCAGCTTTTTTATCATCGGATATCGAAAAAAAGAGCTGACCAAACAAAGAAAAAAATTATTGGCACAAAAAGAACGCGTTGAATTTGAACTTTATGCTCTACGTAGCCAGATGAACCCGCATTTCGTATTCAATTCGCTAAATGCCATACAATATTATATCAATGATGGCAATTACGATAAGTCCGAAACTTATTTGGTAAAATTTTCCCGATTAATCCGCATGATTTTTGACTTTTCCCGATATAAAACCGTTAGACTGGATCAAGAAATCAAATTATTAAAATCCTATTTGGAAATAGAAAAAATGCGTTTTGGAGAAAATTTTAATTTCTGTATAAAAGTTGACAATGACTTACCCATAACACAAATGGAAATTCCCACCATGTTACTTCAACCTATTGTTGAAAATGCAGTAAACCACGGAATTTTTCATAAACAAGGAAAAGGAACCATTTGTATGGAATTTAAAAAAATAACCGATAAAACTATTGAAGTAATCATAAGTGATGATGGAATTGGCATCAAAAAATCCAAAGAAATTCAGAAAAACTCTTTAAAAAAACACAAGTCACGTTCCACTCAAATTCTAAAAAAACGTATTGAACTACTCAATATGTCCGGTAAATGGAAAATATCTTATCAATTGGAAGATTTAACTTCCACTGATGATAATTTTAATACACGTGTAAAACTAAAAATTACAAAACTATGATACGATATATAATTGTTGACGATGAAAAAAAAGCTCTAATCAATTTAGAAAAAAAAGTAAAACAACTTTATCCCGATTTTGAACATCTCGGAAGTTTTTCAAACCCGGTAAAAGCACTTAAATTTATCAATGATAATGAAATCGATTTGGTTTTTTTGGATATCGAAATGCCCAATCTCAGCGGTTTTGACCTTTTATCCAAAACCGATAACCCCGATTTTGAAATTATATTTGTTACAGCTTACAATCAATATGCAATTGATGCTATCAAACACGCTGCCATAGGATATATCGTTAAACCGATTGATATTGATGAACTAAAAGAGGCTATTGAAAAAGCCAAAGAAAATATTCAACAAAAAATAGCTCAAATCAATAATAAAAAATTATTGGAATTACTTACCCAGCAAAACAATATGATTTCAATTCCAACCCAAAACGGTTATGCTTTTGTAAAAATTGACAATATTGTCCGTTTGGAAGGAATTGACGGATATACCAAAATAAAATGTAAGAATAATAAAGAATATTTCAGTTCATATAGTTTAGGAAAATTTTATGAAATGGTTCAAAATCACCCTTTATTTTTCCAAGCTCATCGTTCACATATTGTGAATCTGAAATTTGTTACAGGATTACTTAATGAAGGATATATTGAACTTGAAGATCAAACTACAGTTCCACTTTCAAGAACCCGGAAAAAATTATTTTTGGAAATGATGAGTGGTAAAGCAAAATAACATTATTTTTTATTAGCGTCGGCGTCGCTTGGAGCGACACTGATTCTTTACCAACAAGTATATTGTGCATCTCGATACAATTTTTCTCGCTCACTCGAAAAATCACTCGATGTGACTTCTCGATACATTCCATTTCCTGCGTCAATGGAATATTCGAAGTGACAGTGCGTTCTAAAATAAAAGTATGTCAGTTCGAGTGTTTTTGCTGACGGTAGGAGAATTTTTGTATCGAAAACTCTTTAATAACAGAAACATCTCGATACAATTTTTATTCGCTTACTCATAAAAATTACTCGATGTGTCGGTAAGCTAGGAAAGAAAATAAAAATTCCATCAAAATCTTTATTTTTATAAAATTAAGCATTTTATGGTTAGAGACTATTTAAGATTTCCAAAAAACAAATATGTTACCACAATTGCAGCAATAATTCCGGCAATATCTGCAACAATACCGGCAGTAGCCGCATATCGTGTGTTTTTAATTTTAACCGATCCGAAATAAACAGCCAATACATAAAATGTTGTTTCGGTAGAACCTTGTAATATTGAGGTGAGATGTCCTACAAAACTATCTACCCCGTGTTCCACCCAACTTTCAACCATTGCTGCTCTTGCACCACCTCCGGTTAAAGGTTTCATAAATGCGGTAGGAAGTCCATCGACAAATCGGGTGTCAATGCCCAAATGAGCAAAACCGAAACGGAATATATCCAATACCCATTCCATTGCTCCAGATGCTGTAAAAACACCAATTGCCGCTAACATTGCTACCAAATAGGGTATAATGCTTACGGCTACTTGAAAACCGTCTTTTGCTCCCTCGATAAAGGCATCGTAAATGTTTATTTTTTTAAACAGCGCAACGCTTATAAATGAGATTATTATTAAAAACAAAAGTAAATTACTGAAAACATTGGTAAACGTGCTGATTTTATCCGGGTCGTGCAAGTGCCAAACGTAAGTTGCCATTCCCCCGATTATAGCGGTTGTTCCCAAAAGATAAGCCAAAATAATCGGTTGTAAAAGATTGATTTTTTGAACAAGGGCAGTAAAGATCAATCCTACCATACTGGAAATAAAAGTGGCTATTAAAATCGGCAAAAAAACATCGGTTGGATTGGTAGAGCCTTTCATTGCTCGTAAAGCTAAAATACTAACGGGAATAAGTGTTAGTCCCGATGTGTTTAAAACCAAAAACATTATTTGGGCGTTACTTGCAGTATCCTTTTTCGGGTTTAATTCTTGCAAGTCTTTCATAGCTTTTAAACCTAACGGAGTAGCGGCGTTGTCCAGTCCCAACATATTTGCAGAAAAATTCATCATCATAGAACCGATAGCGGGATGATTTTTGGGAACTTCAGGAAATAAACGGGTAAAAAGCGGACTTACCAAGCGTGCCAAAATATTTATCATTCCACCTTTTTCTCCGATTTTCATAATTCCCATCCACAAAGCTAAAATACCGGTTAAGCCCAAAGATAATTCAAAGCCGAGTTTTGCCCGGTCAAACAAGGCTTTCATCATTGTAGTAAAAATTTCCGTATCGCCCAGAAAAATAAGTTTAATCAATCCAACGATAAAAGCTATTAGGAAAAATCCAACCCAAATATAGTTTAAAGCCATAAGAAAATTAAATATGAACAAATATACATTTTATTTTGAAACTGAAAGTAATGATTTTGAATATATTGATTGGATATATTGTGAAATGTAAAGACAAGGCATGCCTTTAATTGTTGAGATAAGGTATGCCTTGGCTGTACTGTATGATAACGGTATTGTTGAATGTAGCTGCGATTTTGCCCCGCGTGAGGGGGTGAAGTGGTAGCTCCCGCACCGCAAAACACTACAAAAACACAAGCAAAAGAGCGACATGAGAAGCTCCTTTTACTTGTTTTGTTTTTGTGTGTTTTTGCGGGCGGGACTATAAACAAAACACCCGACCCGTGGATTTTGGCGGCTGGCAGAGGAAGGGACACGCCCTACAAATGAAAAAATCAGGAAATATTGTTTCAGATAATTGCTATTGATGTTTTTAACGGCATGTATAATAAAAACACTTCGGCGTTAAACCTTAATGAATATTTTTTTTCTATATAACCACCAAGCGACCAAAATGTAAAAAAATACTACGGAAAGTGCATATAAAAAAGATGCAAACTCGTTGTTGCCCAGTTGTGAGACAAACAAATTATAATATATCCAACCGTGAATGGTGGTTTTGGTTCCCGGAACTTTTAACAAATAAAAACTTTTGGTAATAAATACGGATAACGAAAAAATTATGATTGCATTCATACCTAAATACATAAAAATATTTGCCCATTTTTTTCGATTCATTATTTCAACAATAAAATAAAGAATGCCATAAATGAAATATGCCAATCCACCGGTGTATAAAACATAGCTGCTGGTCCAAAGTCGTTTGTTTAACGGAAAATAATGGCTCCAAAATAGTCCCAATAAAAATAGTATCAATCCGATGGAAAGAAATATAATGGTTTTGGCATAAGGGGAAATTCGTTGGTTGATGAGAATTAGTCCCAAAAAAATTCCCAAAATGGTGGTCCCGATAGCCGGCAAGGTGCTAAAAAGTCCTTCGGGGTCGTAATCTCCTTGCACATATCCGTTTTCTTCGTAGTGTTTCCACATATGGTTTTTGCCGAAAACCGCACGGTCTATCACGGAAGCCAAATTGTCCGTTTTGCTTAGTGCGGGTTTATGTCCGTTTATGGGTATTTGAGTCATTGCGAGCCAGTAACCTACCAATAAAATGATAAGAATTCCCAAATAAGCTTTCCAACTTTTGATGGAAACAAAAATAATGGCACTTACCAAAAATACCAGCCCGATGCGTTGCAAAACTCCGGGAAATCTTAGCGTTGAAATATTTTTAAAAAATGGAAAATGAAATGTAAAACCGGCGAGTAATAGACCGATTAGGATAATTTTTAAACTTCTAATGATAATTTTTTTATAAGGTTTGAAATGTGGATTTTGTCTTTTGTAATAATATGCCAATACTATGGAAGTTCCGACAATAAAGAGGAAAAATGGAAATATCCAATCCGTTGGAGTTATACCGTGCCATTTGGCATGATCCAATGGCCAATAAATATGAGACCAAGTGCCGGGGGTATTGACCAAAATCATAAATGCAATGGTCATTCCGCGAAAAATATCAACCGAAGTAATTCTTTTGCCGGACATAAAAATGTATTTTTGATTGAGTGAATATACAATTTTTTCGTAGAATTTTATATGATTGTCAATAAAAATCATTAATCTTTGCCTAATTCGTTTTTTTATCTAAAATAAAAGTTAAAAAAGTTGGTGTTGCTATGAATAACCTATCTTTGATGCTTATTAAAAATTAAAAAAATGAACAAACAACACACTTTTCATATTCCCGTAATGGGTGTCGCTTATACCATAGATACTCCGCTAAAAGTTGCGCCTTTCGGGATTGATTCGGTGATTTCATTGGTGGATAATGTTTTATTGGAAAAATTAAGGGAAAGTTACAGCAAAAAATTTCAACTTCCTTATCAAGCCATTACCAAAAAAATGGATGATTTTCAAGCCAAACGTATTACGGCTTATTTGGATATGATTCAAGAGCTTACTTATGCTAAATTTAACGAATTAAAGGATAATTTTGAAAATAAAAAGGAAGAGGTTTTTGATTATTTTGAAATGCTTCCCGATACTTCCGATATCAAACAAGAGTTTTTTGATAAAGTTAAATCTTTGGATATTGATACCGTTAAGACTTGGTTAAAGCAGAAATTGCAACTCGGAAGTATTGATGTAAATATTATGACAAAGGTAGATAAAACCAACTATAAAAATGGAGAAGCTTTGCCACAAGAATACAATGATGCCCACGCCGCATTAAGAGGTTTTGCAAATAGTAAATTGAGTTCTACATTGATTTTGTCTGCCGGTATGAGCCCGCGTTTGTATGCTTATATCGAGAATTTTGAGGATTTTTATCCTGATAATGAGGGATTTATAAAGAAAAAAATTGCACTGAAAGTCAGTGATTACCGTTCGGCATTGATTCAAGGAAAATTTCTGGCCAAAAAAGGCATTTGGGTTTCGGAATACCGAATTGAATCCGGATTGAATTGTGGTGGACACGCATTTGCCACAGATGGGTTTTTAATGGGCCCAATTTTAGAAGAATTTAAAGAAAATAAAGAAGACTTGAAAAAATCGGTCTTTCAGATTTTGCAAAAAGCATTAGCAGATAAAAACAAACCGGTTCCGGAAGATTTGGAGTTAAAAGTAACTGCACAAGGGGGAGTAGGAACGGCGGAAGAGCATAGTTTTTTATTGGAATATTATGATATAGACAGTGTAGGTTGGGGGTCGCCGTTTTTGTTGGTTCCGGAAGCCACAACAGTTGATGATTATACTTTGAATGAATTGGCCAAAGCAAAAGAAAAGGATTTGTATTTGAGCAATATTTCTCCTTTGGGAGTTCCATTCAATACTTTACGGACGGCTTCTGCGACTCTTAAAAAAATTGAAAAAGCTCAAAAAGGGCGTCCGGGAAGTTCTTGTCCCAAAGAGTATTTGGTTTCCAATACGGAATTTACTGAAAAACCGATTTGTACGGCTTCACGTGTTTATCAGCACAAAAAATTGAAAGTATTGGAAACTATGAATCTGCCAAAGGAAAAATTTAATAAGGAATATGAAAAAATAATAGCTCCCGAGTGTCTTTGTGTTGGGCTTTCCGAGCCGGCAATTCTTACGCATAATATAGATTATAAAATCAAAGATAACGGGGTAACGGTTTGTCCGGGTCCCAATATGGCTTATTTTGATAAAAAAGTTAGTTTGAAAACAATGGTTGATCATATTTACGGAAGAATAAAAATTATTAATGATGCCAATCGTCCAAATATGTTTGTAAAAGAATTGAATTTGTATTTGGATTATCTGAAAAATCAATTGGCGGAAGCCGGAAATGAATGGGATAAAAAACAACAGAAATATTTTCAAAAATTTAAACAAAATATGGAAGCAGGTATTTCATATTATGAAAATTTATTTGAAAATGTAAAAGGAAAATTTTATAACAAAAAAAATCAAATAAAAGAAGATTTGGCACAAGCCAAACAACAATTGAACAGGATTTTTAAAGCTTTTGAATCTATTTAACAACATTCATAAATAATAAGGATAAATTAAAACGGGAATTGTGTATTCCCGTTTTTTATTGATTTTCCGATGTGTTCTTATAATGTAAATGTAAATTTTCTTGTTAGATGATATTGCAATGGAAAAAAATTAAAATTTAGCACTATCGAACAAATGGACTATATTTTTTGTTGTAGAGCGTTATATTCAGTTGAGTTTAGTTTGTAATATCTATGTTCATCAAATATTTTGCAAATTTGGGTGTCCAGTGTTTTTTTTACTTTTATTTTATATACATCCGAAAAAAAAGCGCTAGTGGCACTATTAGTGTCCAAGTTATAGATAAAAGTTCCGGTAAATATAAGGTGGTTACCACTATCGGAAGTAGTTCTGATCCAGATGAAGTTAAAAATTTGGTTCAAAAAGCTAAGCAATGGATACAACACAAGTTAGGCATCATTGAGTTAGATTTTAAAAATAATATAACGTGAGTTCGATAAAAGAATCGAAGCAAAAATTCAATAAATACATGAGATTCAAACTAATTTTTCTTAAACTAACGGGTTAATTTAATAAAAATTAAAGAGAAATTATCCAACAAATAAGTTACAAGCATACAAAAAAGATTTTAGGAGGAGTAATAAGCGTTGTTTTTTATGATGCAACCACACTTTATTTTCAAATAGACAATGAGAATGATTTGCGAAAAAGAGGTTTTTCAAAAGAAGAAAAACATCAAAATCCGCAAATAGTTTTAAGTCTATTGGTAAGTATTGATGGCTATCCATTAGCTTTTGATGTTTTTGAAGGAAACAAGTTTGAAGGACATACAATGCTACCGATATTAGATACTTTTAAACAAAAACATGATTTGGAAAAATTGGTAATAATAGCTGATAACAGACTGTTATCATCACAAAACATAAAGGAACTACAAGAAAAAGGATATGAATTTATTTTAGGAACGAGTATCAAAAACGAAAGCAATGAAATAAAAGAAAAAATTTTATCATTAAAATTAAAAAACGGCGAGAGTAAAATTATAGAAAAAACAGACGATTTAAGACTAATTATAAGTTATTCTGATAAACGAGCAAAGAAAGATAAAAACAACAGAGAAAGAGGCTTAAAAAGGCTTGGAAAAAAAATTAAAATCAGGCAAATTAACAAAATCAAACATCAATAATAGAGGATACAACAAGTATCTTAAAATGGATGGAGAGGTAAAAATAAGCATAGATAAAGAGAAATTTAATCAAGACGGAAAATGGGATGGATTAAAAGGATATATCACAAATACAAATCTTACAAAAGACCAAATAATAGAAAATTATGGGCATTTATGGAAAATAGAAAAAGCTTTTAGAATGTCAAAACACGATTTAAAGATAAGACCCATATACCATAGATTACAAAGAAGAATAGAAGCTCATATAACAATAAACTTCGTAGCAATAAGGTTTATAAAGAATTAGAAAGACAATTAAAAGAAAAAAAAGCAACCTTAAGTCCGGGAAAAGCAATTGAAATAGCAAAAACAATCTATGAAATAAAGATAAAAGTAGGAGAACAATATATAAAAGAGATATTGTTACTTATGGATGAGCAAAAATATTTAGCAAAAATATTTAATTTGGGTGTCCCATTGGCGAAGACAGGTGGTGGCTCCAGTCACCAAAGGAAAAAATCCTAACCTTCCGCATACGCTGTGGAAGGTATTTTTTATACAGAAAAACAAGCCCAAAGAGCTTGCTTTTTTATTTAATTTTAATAAATATGATCAATTCTTAAACCTCACCTCAAAAGAACTTTTCTCCGGATGTTCTTCCATTTCGTCCAAAGGTATTTCAATTATCAGGGTTTTACCTTCGTCTGCAAATTTATATTCTCCATCAAATTTTACTTCTTTGATTTTTTTGGGAAAATGATAAACCAACCGGTAAGTTATCATTTTAAAGAACTTTTCTGCTTCTTGTTTTTGTTGAGTAGTTGTGCTGTCGGTTGCTTTATTTTTTTTACCTGTAACAATTCGCTTAAAATAACGACGGGTCATTTTATATTTGACTTGATTACCGGAATTCATACCGAAAAGCATATCCGATTTAACCCGATCTTGTGTCATATGGGCTTTTTTATCTATTTTTTCAACGACTGCCAAATCCTTAAAAAAATTCTCCAAATCGGATAATTTTTTAAATGGATAATTGAATTTAAGAAACATAACTCCCGCTTCCTCATTGACTTTCAGATGCATAGTCAATTCTTTCAGTTTTTCCAAACTATGTTTTTCTTCCGGACTTAATTGAATGCTGTCCTTATGCATCTCATAACTTTTATATAAAGAAATAATAGTATCGGTATTTTTTTTCTTTTTACCGGTTTGTAAACTATCATTCTTCTTCTTATCTTTCATCATACCCATCATTGGGCTCATATCTATCCCTATATTATAAATACCGCTACCGTTTTTATTCAAAGTAACTTCTTCCGTAACTTGACAGGAAGTTATCAAAACACTAATTAAAATCAAATAAATCAGTTGTTTCATATCTGTTGTTTTCATAAAATTAAATTGCCTGTAAATTATATTTCAAATATTACGCCAAAAAGCTACCGTATTAATTTACAGGCAATTAAAAAATTAATTATTTAAAGTCTTCGTCCGTAACCGTATTGAATTTTACATCTTTTAGTTTCAATTCGATTTTTTGCGGTCCAAAACTTTGCACTATTTTTCCGGGCATTTTTATTCCGTTTTTCTCCGTATAGTCTTTATACTCAACTACTTGTGTAATAGAGTTTCCATTCATCGTTTTCGTTTTGATTTGTTTGGTCAAAAATCCGGTTTTCGCATCAAAATAGTAAACCGTATCTCCATCTTCCAACACATAATAATCCTTTCCGTCAATAGTTTCCATTCCTTTGAGTTTTGCGGATTTATACAAACCGAACAAAGCAAAAGGTTCTGTTTTTTCTTTATAATCTTTAATCATTTCGGCCGGAAAATCTCGTTTTTGTCCTTGCACTTCCATATAGCCTTTTTCTCCGTCAAAAACTATTTTTTGCATAGTCATTCCCATAGCTTGGGTTTCCATTACTTCTTTATTAGGCGCTTTGGCTTTTTTAATAATTTGCAATACCGTTCCTTGAACATTGCCTTCATAAACCGCCTCAATAGATTTAATATTTTTCACTTTATCTTTTCCACCGATAGCCGCAAAATAATGGTCTAAAACGTGTTGCGGTTTTAAGTCCGCCGGTAAAGTTTTGGTTACAGGTGCTTGTGCAGGCTTTCCATACTTATCGTAAAATTTGATATTAAATCCGTCTTTCTTCAATCCCGGAACAATATCCGATGCTTTTCCCGCTATAATAATTCTTGCTTTATCGGGATGCAAATATTTTTGAGCAACCGTTTGAATATCGTCCACAGTTACTGCATCTACTTTTTGCAAAAAGGTTTCATAAAAATCTTCTGGCAGATTGTTTACATATATATTATAAGCTTGTCTGGCAATGGTTTGAGGATTTTCCATTTGCAAAACAAAATTTCCCATAAATTTTTCTTTGGTATTATGCAACAGCGTATCCGATACTTTCTCATTTCTGATTTTGTTCAATTGCTCCATTGTAACCACAGTAGCACTATCCGCTACCGAATTTCTTACACTTGTGCTTGCAGTAAACAAATCGCCGTATTTATCGGTACCGAATCGGCTACGCGCCCCGTAAGTCCAACCGTGCTTTTCACGAAGGGTCATATTCAGATAACTGTTAAAATCGCCACCTAAAATAGAATTCATCAACAATACTTTTTGATAATCGGGATTTGCCATTTGAATATCCGACCGATGCACCACTTTTAACTCGGCTTGTGCAGCTTCGGGCATATTGACAAAGTCCA
>JALSPZ010000032.1 GCA_026985675.1 Flavobacteriales bacterium | reverse complement strand
AACCACACGTTTCACAATGTTTGCAATGGAATACGGATTAAAAATCGTCCCGAATTCATTGATTTTGTTTTGAAATTTATAAAAATCCAATTTTTCTTTGATATTGACCGTAAAACACGAACCCAATCCGAAAACCTTGGAATGATAATTCAGTTGAAAAGGATAGGGCGGTATATTGATTTCTGTTCGGAATTTCATCTGTTTCTATTTTTTTATCAAAATATATTTGGTTTTATTTTTATTTCCAACGGCTTTCAAAATACCCGATTCAATGCCTTTTTTTAAATCTCTACTGGCTGTTGCAGTGGAAATGTTTTTAAAAATCTGCATATAATCTTTTCTACTGAATTCATTTAGTCCAATGTTTCTCAAATGTTCCAGTCGTTCGGTTGCAGTCAATCTTCTGCTACTGAATTTTAACAAATCCGATAAAGACTCATCGATTAGGGTCAGTAGATATTCAATAAACGGAGTAGAATTTGCTTTTTTATCGGATAGCGCCAGTGCTTGATAATATTCTTGTTGTGATTTTGCAATTAAACTTTCAAAAGGCAAAAATTCAAACACGGGATACTTTTCCATTAAAATTACGGTTTGCCACAACCTTCCCATTCTTCCGTTTCCATCGGTAAAAGGGTGGATAAATTCCATTTCGTAATGAAAAACGCAACTTTTAATCAAAACCGGATCTTCATTATATCGGATATATTTGAATAATTCCTTAATCAAATATGGTACATTTTGGTAAGGCGGCGCAATATGTTTGATGTCTTTTCCGTGTGCAATTCCTACACTTTCTTTTCTAAATTCACCCGGATTTTCCACCAATCCGTTCATCAATAATTTATGTGCTTTTTTAAACGAAGCAACCGAGTAAGCAGAAAAAGAATTTAACTTATCATAAACCTCTATTGCATTCAAAACTTCTCGTATATCCTTTTTCGGTCCTAATACTTTTTTATTGTCAATCAAAGCCGTAATCTGCTCTTCTGACAAGGTGTTTCCTTCAATTTTTAAAGAGGAGTGAATGGTTTTAATTTTATTTTGTTTTCTTAATTCAGGTCTGGTTTTTTCTAAATAAAAAGTTTTTATCTCTCCAAGTTTTTCCGATATATTGGAAGTTAATTTTAATATTTCGCCCGTTATCTCGTATGGTGGTTTCACTGATTCATTTTTTTTGATACTATCATTTGATACTATCAAAGGTAATATTAATGATTCGATTGCCAAAATTTTTTTTAAAGTATTTGTAATCTTCAAAGTCTCAAAGAACCCAAAATTATCGCAAAAATTTAACACCTTCCAACTCCACAAATAATCAAAATCCACAATTCTACAACTCTTCAACATTTTTATTAAACCGCAAAGACGCAAGGAACGCAAAGCTATTGCAAAGAATTATCATTTGACAAATCCACAAATCAACCCATATTATATTCCTTTCTCAAAACACGTCGCATAATTTTTCCCGACGCCGTTCTGGGTAATTTTTCCTTGACAACCACATCGTGAATTTTAAAAAGGGGATTGAGTTTTTGTTTAATCAACTTTTGTAATTCATACATTATCAATTCTTTATCAACAATTCCATTAGGAACGATATACAAAACGAGTAGGGAAGGACCGCCATCTTCCGGACTTACGGCAACAGCTGCCGATTCCAATATGGCGATATGCGAATTGACCAATTCTTCAATCTGCAACGAGCTGACTTTTATTCCGCCCAAATTCATACTATCATCGGTGCGTCCCATCACGCGATAATATCCGTTTTCCATTCGAACCAAAAAGTCGCCGTGTCGTCTTAATAATTTTCCTTCAATTTCGGGAGTTCCTTCGTAATAAACTTTGTGATGATCTTTATTTAAAAGTTTGAAAGACAATCCCATAGCCGGTGGCACCAAAAAAACTTCACCTTTATCCGACAAACGATTTTTTTCATCCAAAATAACAAATTCGCTACCCAAAGCCGGAGTGGAAAAAGTTGAAGGAATATTGGTTTGAATAAGCGTTGAAGTAACATATCCGCCACCGATTTCGGTTCCACCACAATATTCAATAATCGGTTTATGTTGCGCCAATGACATCAAATATTCCATTTCTTTCGGATTGGAACTTTCACCGGTGGAACTAAAACATTTGATTGCCGACCAATCGTATGCTTCCATATTTCCTTTGTTTTTCCAAGCACGAACGATGCTGGGAACAATTCCTAACATATTGACTTTTGCATCTTGAATAAATTTTCCAAAAGCATCACTCATCGGGCTGCCTTCAAAAAGTGCAATAGTTCCTTTGTTTATCAAGCTGGCAAAAATCAACCAAGGTCCCATCATCCACCCCAAATTGGTTGGCCAAGCCACAGTATTTCCTTCTTGAATATCGTGGTGGTAATATCCATCCGCTGCCGATTTTATTGCAGTAGTATGGTTCCAAGGAATGGCTTTCGGAGCTCCTGTTGTCCCCGATGAAAATAATACGGTAATCGTATCCAAGGGATTAGTCGCAATGGATTGAAACTCATCATTTTCCGACAAAAAATCTTCCCAATCCATATCTTTTTTTCGCAATCGTAAATTTTCGTTATCATTGGGAATGACAACTATTTTTTCCGCTCCCGCTTCAATCACTTTATCATACAAAGGAATATGTTTTCCGCCGCGTATCAAAAAATCTTGTGTAAAAACAATTTTTGGCTTGCCAATATCAAAACGCACCTTGATTTCAGCTGGCGAAAAACTATCGGCTACCGTAACTACTTGGATTCCGGCTTTGATTGCCGCCAAATAAATGGCAACCGCTTCAATATTCATTGCCATATCAATACCAATGGCATCACCTTGTTTTAAACCGCTGTTTACCAACGAATTGGAAATTCGATTGACAAGTTTATTCAATTCATTATAAGTCCATTCGGTTATTTTTTCATCGCCTTCCGATTGAAATTTGATAGCAATTTGTTCAGGATGTGCTTGAAAACACGAATCTACAATATTAATTTTTGCATTTTTTAGCCAAATGGGCTGTTCCAAATCCGAAGCGTCCAAAACGGTTGAGTAGGGGACTTTAGTTTTTATATTAAGCTCATTTATTGTAAAATCCCAAAATTTTTCTCTATCGTTAATCGACCAATTATAAAAATCTTTAAAATTGTCAAAACCGGCTTTTTTAAACGCCTTGTAAACATTTGTTTTTTTAATAAAATCAGTAGTAGGTTGCCAATTCATAAGAAAAAAAATTATTAAAAACAAGATTTATCCATTGATTATTGAGACAAGGCATGCCTTGTCTTTACAGCTTACAATGCTCTTTACAAACCTCGAATAATTCCAAAACCCTCAAGGAAGGTTTTTGCTTCTATCATTGTCCTGTCATTCCGACAAAGCGAGTGTATGAGCGACAGCCTATCCCGATTGCTATTGGGAAGGAATCTTATTTATATCAATTAACAATTAAGCATTAAAAATTATTCCAACAACAAAAGTCTATCCAAAGTATATTGTATCAAAGCTTCAATCGGCTTATAAGGATCTGCACTAAAAGTCAAATTGGCACGATTGGCAATAATTGCATTCATAGAACAAGCATTGTGTCCTAACAATTTTGAAAGACCGTAGATAGCCGATGTTTCCATTTCCAAGTTACTCATTTTCACTCCGTTATATTCAAAACTATCCATTTTTTTATTCATATCGGGGTCGGATAGGGGAATTCGCAAAACTCTTCCTTGCGGACCGAAAAAACCTCCGGCTGTTCCCGTGATTCCGCTGTAAACTTGGTCGGTAAGCAATACTTTTTCCAATTTATCACTGTTTTTCACGATATAAGGACGAGCTTTGTCCGGCGACCAATCGGTATGTTTGATAAAAGCGTTTTCCATATCCAATTCACGCACGTGTTTGGAATCGTAATAATGCAAAAGACCGTCCATTCCCAAACCAAATTTTCCCAATACAAAGCTATCAACAGGAATATCGGCTTGTAAGGAACCCGATGTTCCAATCCGAACAATATTTAATGAAGTTAATTTGTCTTTAATTTCTCGTGTTTTCAAATCGATATTTACCAAAGCATCCAATTCGTTCATTACGATATCGATATTATCAGGACCGATACCGGTGGACATAGCCGTTAGGTGCTTGCCTTTGTAATATCCTGTAATTGTATGAAACTCACGTTTTTGCGTTTCAAATTCGATTGTATCAAAATGTTTGGCAATACGATCGACACGTTTTTGATCGCCAACAAATATTATGGTGTCCGAAATGTTATCGGGTTTTAAATTTAAATGATAAACGCTTCCGTCCGGGTTTAATACCAATTCGGATGCTGCAATTCTTCGTTTCATAGTTCTGCTGTTTTAAAAAATTGAAAATTAAAAATACAAAAAATATTTTTTATGAGAATGACATATTTAGTTTTTTTCTGATTAATTTATCAAATATGGTGTTTTCAAGAGTTATTGTTTTTTTAAAGATTGTCATTCCGAACGTAGAGAGGAATCTCATAAAAAAAAGAATTTTAAATAAAATAATCAAGATTCCTCGTCGCTCGCACACTCGCTCTGTCGGAATGACAGAAAAATCGCTATTAGCGTTGTAAATAGGTATAATAAATTCCCTTAACATAATTGTAAACGATATAGAACTTCATTCTATATTTACAATTATGTAAAATAGCAGTAAATCGCTATTAGCGTTGTAAATAGGTATAATAAATTCCCTTAACATAATTGTAAACGATATAGAACTTCATTCTATATCTACAATTATGTAAAATAGCGATAAATCGCTATTACGGGAATTTATTATGTTTGTTCTATAATTTATATTATGTTAAATAGAGTT
>JALSPZ010000031.1 GCA_026985675.1 Flavobacteriales bacterium | reverse complement strand
AACACAAGTTAAACAATCCTCCGAACCCCACTCAACCGATGCGAATAACGTTTGAATTGCAAACTCCAAATGCCTTTTTCGTCTATCGGGTCGATATGGGCGTTTCCGTGTGAGTGAAATATTTTGCCGTTGCCCAACAGAAAGCCAACGTGAATAACTTTGCCTTTGGAATTGGTAAAGAATGCCAAATCTCCCGGTTCGGCATCTTCTAATTTTATTGGTGTTCCTTGTTTTGCTTGGTCTTTGGCGTTTCGTAGCAAATGGTGTCCGCATATTTTATATGCCATTTGTGTCAGCCCTGAACAATCCAAACCGAAATGGGTTTTACCGCCCCATAAATAAGGGGCATTCATATAAGTGAAAGCCAGCTCCAAAACTTTGTCTTTGTCGTGAATACCGGTAATATAATTTCCTTTAAAAATTCCGGTTTCATCACCCATTTTTACGGTGTTATCGTCGGGATTAAACTCAGGCAATACACTTCCCATTGGCAAAAGAAATTTTCCACTTTTTTCAAAAGTTACCTCGCTTAAAATATCGGAAGTGTAATAGGAGAGTTTTTTATTTAACGATTGATATTTTTCATCGGTGATTGGTAAAATGACCTTCTCATCAATCCAACCTTCATAATTATCATAAGAAGTTCGGATATAATTCCATTGATTTTCGGTTTTCAATACTTCAAAAGTATCGCCGAAAAGCAATTGTGTCATAATCTCCGATTCATCGGCGGCTTCTGCTCTTATGGGAACAATTGAGGCAAAATTTATAGCTTTCATCTTTATTTAGTTAAAAATTAAAAGGGGCAAGGTGAAAGTTAGTAAATACAAGGTTATAATTTTTTTAAAAAGTTTTTGTATTTCACTAACAATTCACCGTTAAGCCTTAACAATTAATTATTCGTTTTCAATAATCATAGCTCCGGCTCCACCACCACCATTGCAAATTCCAGCTGCGGCATATTTCCAATTATTTCGTTTAAGGGCGTTTATCATTGCCATAATAATTCTGGCACCGCTGACACCTAGCGGATGTCCTAACGAAACAGCGCCACCGTAAATATTACATCTTTCGGGATCTATTTTCATAATCTCCATATTTACAATTCCTACAACGGAAAAAGCTTCATTGAGTTCAAAATAATCTATATCTTCCATACTTAATCCGGCTTTTTCAAGTGCTTTCGGGATGGCTTTGGAAGGTGCTATGGTAAACCACTCCGGATTAAGTGCTGCATCGGCATAGGATACAATTTTTGCCAAAGGTTTTATACCTAATTCTTCCGCTTTTTTTCTAGTGGTAATGATTAGTGCTGCTCCCCCGTCATTTATGGTGGAAGCATTTGCGGCTGTTACAGTTCCTTCTTTTGTAAATACGGGTTTGAGCAGAGGAATTTTTTCAAATTTTACGTTTTTATATTCTTCATCTTCGGCAAAAATTACAGGCTCTCCTTTTCTTTGGGGAATTTCAACGGGCACAACTTCATCTTCAAAAACATTGTTTTTCCAAGCTTCTGCCGAACGTAAATAAGAGCGTTGAGCAAAAGCATCTTGATCTTCTCGACTGATATCGTATTTGGCAGCGGTTATGTCTGCAAAAACTCCCATATGTTTTTGAGAATAAACATCAGTCAGTCCGTCAAATATCAAGCCGTCTTTTAAGGTAATATCTCCCAGTTTATATCCTTTTCTACCCCAAAGATAATGAGGTGCCAAAGACATATTTTCCATTCCGCCTGCTACAATAATTTCGGCATCGCCGGCTTTTATGGCTTGTGCCGCCATACTTACGGCTTTCATTCCCGAGGCACAGACTTTATTAACCGTTGTTGCGGGAACTGTTTCGGGAATTCCTGCAAAAATACTAGCTTGTCTGGCAGGTGCTTGTCCTTCGCCTGCTTGTAATACGTTGCCCATATAGACTTCATCGACTAATTCGGGCTTTAAATTAATTTTTTCCAAAGCACCTTTAATGGAGATTGAACCCAATTTTGTAGCCGGAATTTTAGATAAGCTACCGTTAAAACTTCCGATTGGCGTTCTGGCATACGAAATAATTACTATATCTTTTGGTGATTTCATTTTTTTATGGTTTTTTAAAATTGTGATAAAAATACAAATATTTATTGGCATAGCAGCTTATAAATACAAAAAAATAGTAATTTTGACAAAGTATAAACGGGTGTCGATGGAAAACTTTTCAAATTATATCTATAAGAACGTTCATTATATTTATAAGTTTTTACTGGTTTTTATTAGTTTGGGAGCTATAATTTATTTATTCCCTAAAGAAGGAAAATTCAAATACGAATACGAAAAAAATAAAGCTTGGGCTTATGAAAATTTAGTCGCTCCCTTTGATTTTCCTTTGGTTAAAACCGATGAAGAAATTAAAAAAGAAAAAGATTCCATCAGAAAAAATTCTCCTGTTTTTTTGAAATTTACTACTATCGATGTTGATTCCATTCAAAAGATCATCAATAATAAAATAGATGAATTTAAAATTTCGGAAAAACAAAAAAAACAATTGAAATCATTAAACGGGAAATTGATTCCGCAGATTTATTCCAAAGGTTTTTTTGCTCAACCGGATAAGGATATTTTTAATCGTAAAATTTTCTTACAAAAGTCCAATACCTATCAGATCAAATCTATCAATCAAATTTTTACTCGAAATAATTTAAAAAAAATAGCTTCTTTATCTAAAAATGTTTCCCCCGGACTTATAAATATTTTGATAGATTTATATAAAAATTATTTACCTTCAAACTTGTCGGTTGATAGAGATTTATCGGAAAAATTTATTCGGGAAAAATTAAACAATATCGATGTTTACGAAGGAATAATTCCTGCCGGACAATTGATTATTTCCAAATCGGAAATGATAGATGAAAATAAATATCATCAACTGCAATCTTTGGAAAAAGCATTTCAGATACAGGGCAAATCGTCCAAAGCAAATTATTGGATTTATACCGGATATGCCATTTTGGTAGCCATAGTTTTGTCCTTGTTATTGCTTTTTTTGAAAAAATATCGCAGGGAAATTTATGAAGATAACTCCAAATTGGGGTTGATTTTATTCAATATGGTATTATTGGTTGCCTTGACCACTTTAACAATTAATTATGACCCTGTTTATGTATTTGTTGTCCCTTTGGCAATTCTCCCCTTGATACTTAAAGCTTTTTTTGATGCCAGAGTAGGGCTTTTTGTTCACGTATTAACGGTATTACTTTTAGGTTTTGTTGTTCCGAATAGTTTTGAATTTGTTTTTTTGCAAATTATGGCAGGTATTGTAACGATACTGACGGTTACGGAGCTTACCAGACGTTCCAATTTATTTACTTCGGTAGGAAATATTATCTTGATTTATATTTTGGGATATTTTGCTTTTCATCTAATACACGAAGGAAATATTCGTTTGATTAGCTCCAAAATATTTTTGTTTTTTCTTTTAAATGGTATCTTGACCATTGCCCTTTCTCATCAGCTGATATTGATTTATGAAAAACTTTTCGGTTTGGTGTCAGACGTTTCATTATTGGAATGGTCCAACACCAATTCCAAATTATTAAAACGTTTGGCGGATAAAGCTCCCGGGACTTTTAATCATTCGATGCAAGTGGCTCATTTGGCTGAAGCAGCAGCCAATGAAATCGGAGCCAATTCACTTTTGGTAAGAGCAGGTGCATTGTATCATGATATTGGAAAAATGTTAAATCCTTTTTATTTTACCGAAAATCAGATTTCTGGAGTTAATCCACATGATGAATTGGAGCCGGAAGATAGTGCAAAAGTTATTATAAATCATGTTTTGGATGGAGTGGAACTTGCCAGAAAAAATAATATTCCTGATCGTTTGATAGATTTTATCAGAACTCATCATGGAACCGGCTTGGTTAAATATTTTTATAAAAAAGCATTGAAAAATAATCCGAATGCAGATAAGGAAAAATTTCGTTACCCCGGTCCTAATCCTTTTTCCAAAGAAACTGCAATACTTATGATGGCTGATTCGGTTGAAGCAGCATCCAAAAGTTTAAGAGAACCTACAGCAGAAAAAATTGATCAATTTGTGGATAAAATTATTGATAATCAATTGTATGAGGGTTTATATGACAATGCAAATATAACTTTGAAAGAAATTAGTAAAATCAAAAATTTGTTAAAAAAGAAATTACGAAATATTTATCATTTGCGTGTGGAGTATCCGGAGTGAGTAATAAGTAATATTTTTTTGTGTAATTAAATAAATGGTTTTATATTTGCACTCGCAAAACCGGTTAGGTCCGGGATTGTATGGAGAGGTGCCGGAGTGGTAACGGAGCGGATTGCTAATCCGTGAACCCGCAAGGGTTCCCAGGGTTCGAGTCCCTGTCTCTCCGCAAAGTTATCGGGGTATAGCGAAGCCCGGTTATCGCGCCTGCTTTGGGAGCAGGAGACCGCAGGTTCGAATCCTGCTACCCCGACATTTTAAGTTGATTTGTTAATTGAGTTGTTAATACAATCCGTTCCCGATTGTTGAAAATTTTTCAACAATCGGGATAAAGCTTGGATTCAACGGAAAAAGAGATTTTTGAAATAAAATAATACGGTCGCGTAGCTCAGCTGGATAGAGCATCCCGATTTTAATCGGGACGGTCCCAGGGGCAGCTATCAGACTTATAATTGAAATAAAATAATATGGTCGCGTAGCTCAGCTGGATAGAGCATCTGCCTTCTAAGCAGACGGTCACAGGTTCGAATCCTGTCGCGATCACAAACTATTAATAAATTTGTGAAATCTTTTCTAATTATAACATAGAAAGGATAGAGCATCCCGATTTTAATCGGGACGGTCACAGGTTCGAATCC
>JALSPZ010000030.1 GCA_026985675.1 Flavobacteriales bacterium | reverse complement strand
CAGCGGATACTGCTCAATGTATTCAATATGGATAGACTAAACTTTCAGAACGATCCCATTCCCAAAGGAGACGGATTTTTTGATTTTGTACCCGGAATTACCATTGACCCGCGGGACGGTCGTATCATTTTTACTTCGGCGGAACCTTTCGGTAAATATCTCTTTGAAAAATTACGACTTTCGGCTACGGAAGATTATAACAATCCCGCTACTTGGAACGATAATCAAAAGCATTATGTTTTCAATGAGCTTTATCAATTATCCAGAACCCAAGCCGAACAATTTACCGCCAAAAACAAATTTATATTAAAGGGAAAATACAAATCATCCGGTGGTGATGGAATTCCTATCGGCGGATTTAATATTCCACGAGGTTCCGTTACGGTAACCGCAGGCGGCAGAACCTTGGTCGAAGGAGTGGATTATGTGGTAAATTATCAAATCGGAAGGGTAAATATTATCAATCCGGCAATAAAATCCTCCAATGTGCCCGTGCAAGTATCCGTAGAACAAAACAGTGTTTTTCAACAGACGACCAAAGTGTTTAAAGGGATAAACGTAGAACATAAATTCAATGAAAATTTTGTTTTGGGAGGAACTTATATGTCTTTCAAAGAAAAACCTTTGAGTTGGAAATCCTCTTATGGAAACGAACCTTTGAACAATACATTGATAGGTTTCAACGGACGTTATTCCACCAAAGTTCCGTTTTTGACCCGTTGGGTAAACCGTTTGCCCAATATTCAAACCGATGCAGAGTCCAATTTTTCTGTTCAGGCGGAAGCCGCATATCTGTTTCCCGGATTGGCAAAAGTATCCGATGTAAACGGAAGAAGCACCACTTATGTAGAAGATTTCGAAGGTTCCCAAACTTTTATAGACCTTCGTTCGCAACAAGCTTGGCACTTGTCGGGAGTACCTGCACGTTTTCCCGAATCCGCTTTGATTGACGATATCAATGCAGGTAAAAATCGGGCAAAATTATCTTGGTTTATTATTGACCCTGTTTTTTATAACAACGGAGCGCCGGATGACATAACAGCCGATGAAATTTCCAAAGAAGAAACCCGTCGAATTGACATCAATGAGATATTTGATCAGGATGTTCCCTCAGGTTATCCGACCACTATAAATCCGCTAAATTTGGTGTATTATCCTACCGAGAGAGGTCCTTATAATTTTGATACCAATTTGGATCCCAATACCGGAAAACTTTTGAATCCGCAACAACGTTGGGCAGGGATTATGCGCTACTTACAAACCAACGATTTTGAACAAGCAAATGTGGAATATATAGAACTGTGGGTGATGGATCCTTATTTTAACAATCCTTCACCGCCACCCGGAGGAAAACTCTATATCGATTTGGGATATATGACCGAAGATATCCTACAAGACGGACGCAAGCAATACGAAAACGGATTGCCCGGAGACGGAAGCGACAACAATACGGTGATAACCAATATTGCCCGCGTGCCAGCACACCAATCATTGGTCTATGCATTTTCCAACGACCCCGACGAACGTCCCAATCAAGATGTCGGACTGGACGGTTTGCCCGATAGCAGGGAAAAAGTTTTTTATGCCGATTTTTTAAATGCCTTACCTAACAATTTGCAAAATATTTTTAATGACGACCCTGCCGCAGATGATTTTCAAAACTATATGGATGTTCAAGGAGGTATTATTGAACGCTACAAAAATTTCAACGGAACCGAAGGAAATACACCGATTGATGTAGCCAATAACAATAATAATTATAACAATGTCACTTCCAATAACACTTTTCCCGACACCGAGGATATAGACCGTGATCAATCGATGAATACGATTGAGAGTTATTTTGAATACGCCATTGATATCAAACCCAATATGACCGTAAACGACCCTTATGTATCCAATATCCGGGAAGTTACCGTAACTCTACCCAATCAAAATCAACAAACTTCACGTTGGATACAATTCAAAATTCCCATACAAGAATTTAGCAACGTTGTGGGAAATATTACGGATTTTCGTTCCATTAAATTTATGCGAATGTATCTAACCGGTTTTCAGGAAGACCGGTTGGTGTTGCGATTTGCCGCTTTGAATTTGGTGCGTGGCGATTGGAAGAAATATCAATTGACCCTGGATCCGGGTGATCCCAACCCCAATGACGACGGAACAACAGTGGAAGCTACTTCTGTCAGTATCCAAGACAATTTTAACCGTCAGCCGATACCCTATGTTTTGCCCCCCGGAATTGAGCGTGAACAGGTTTCGCAACAAAACTCCAATATCCGCTTAAACGAACAAGCTTTGTCTTTGAAAATATGCGGATTGGAAGTAAAAGACGGTAGGGGAGTTTATAAATACAATAGCGTGGATATGCGTCAATTCAAAAGATTGGAAATGTTTATTCACGCCGAAAGTGTCGAGGGAGAAACTCCTTTGCAAGATGGAGATGTTGAAGGTTTTTTGCGATTTGGAAACGATTTAACCGATAATTATTACGAAGTAAGAATTCCTTTGAAACCTACACCTTTCGGAACCTCCGACCCCGAAGAAATTTGGCCCTTGGAAAATCGTATCGATTTAAAACTGGAATTGCTAAATAAAATAAAACTGGAATTGATACGAACAAATAATATCGGAAATTCAACCAACGGGATATTCTACCCCGAAAGTGTTTTGGATCCGTCTGCTGCCGGAAAACCCAACGAATTGATGATAGGTATCAAAGGAAATCCGGATTTTGGAAATGTAAAAGTGATTATGGTTGGCGTGAGAAATTTAACTTCTCATAAAACTTGCGGCGAATATTGGTTTAACGAATTGCGTTTGTCCGAAATGAAAAACAAAGGAGGCTGGGCGGCAAATGCAAATATGGATGCATCACTTGCCGATTTTGCCACTTTATCATTTACCGGAGGAATTTCCACCGAAGGTTTTGGCGGTTTGGAACAAGGACCTATGGAAAGAAGTTTGGAAGATGCCAAGCATTACAATTTCAATACTACTGTTAATGTAGGAAAATTACTTCCCAAAAAATGGAATGTAAATATACCGGTCAATTATACGATTTCGGAAGAATTTATCCGTCCCAAATATGACCCCATTTGGCGGGATATTCCACTGCAAGACCGCTTGAATATTGCCAGTGCAAAAGAAAAAGATTCTATTTTGGAAGTTGCGCAGTCCTATCGCAGACATCGAGGGATTACTCTTTCCGGTGTTAAGAAAAATTACAGCACACAAACGCCGAAAAATACAAAAGCAGCGGGAAAGAATGCACAAAACACAAATTCCAAACCTCAAAAGCATCATTTTTATGATATAGAAAACTTTACTTTTGATTTTGCTTATAACGAGCTTTATCATTCGGATTATGAAATCAAATCAAATTCCGACCAAACCGCAAAATTAGGAATGAACTATTCTTATAGCTTCAAAGATTTGAGTTTAAGTCCTTTTAAAAAATCCAAGAAATTAAAGTCCAAAAAATTGAAATTTATCAAGGATTTCAATTTCAATATAATGCCTTCCAGCATAACAATTACTTCCAATATCAACAGGAGGTTTAATGATATGCGTTTTAGGCAAATTGAAGATTACGGTTTGGAAATACCCCCCTTACAAAACAGGGATTATCGGTTTGACTGGGGATATACCGTAAACTATAATCCTACAAAATCCATTACCACATCTTTTGGAATTACCCACAACAGAAGTGTAAAAAATTATTTACTCCCCGACGGAAGTCCCGATTTTAACAATACTTTATGGACAGGATTTTTTGATGTAGGTTCTCCGTTGATACACAATCAAAACCTAAATCTTTCTTATACTCTGCCTTTTAAAAAATTTCCTTTGTTGAGCTTTATCAATTCAACTTATGTTTATAACGGAACTTTTCAATGGCAAAGACGATCGGAAGCACTTGCCGATGTCAATGGATATGATTTGGGTAATAGCATTCAAAACTCCAATTCTCATCAGTTGAATACCAGTTTTGATATGCGAAAACTTTACAGGGAATTGGGATTGACCAAATTGAAAAATAAGCTGTTGGGAAAATCCAGACGAAAATCAAAGTCAAGAAAAAAAACACGTAAAAAGAATGATGAAGAGAAAACCGAAAAAGGTATAGCGGTAAAAGAAAAAGGTAAAAAAAATACTCAAAAGAAAAAACAAACAGCCGATTACAGTCAACCGGGAACCGGAGGAAAATTGGCAGGGCATCTATTGGAAATATTGATGGGATTCCAAAACTTTAAAGTAAATTACAGGCAAAACAATGGAATTATGCTTCCGGGTTATTTGCCGTCGGTAGGTTTTGCAGGAACACTTAATCCCAGTTTTCAATTTGCTTTGGGATGGAACGACGACGAAATGCGTTACGAAGCAGCCAAACGAGGTTGGCTTACACAATATCCCGACTTTAATTTGCCTTACCTCAATACCCATACCGAAGAAATTCAGTTTCAGGGGATGTATAAACCCTTCAAGAGTATAACCGTTACTTTGAAAGCTCAAAAATCATTTATGGAAAATATTTCCGAGCAGTTTAATGCCGTAGGTAATCAGTATCATCCTTTATTGCCTACCACCAGCGGAAGTCATTCGGTTTCAACCGTAATGGTGCGAACAGCATTTGAAAAGATTTCCTTAAATAACAGTCCCGCTTATCAACGTATGTTGGATAACCGTTTGATAATTGCCCGCCGTTTGGCGCGTGAAAGAGGTATTCCGGTGCCAGCTTCGGGATATCCCGACGGATATGGTCCTTTGCAAACGGAGGTGGTGTTATATTCTTTTATGTCGGGTTATTTGAATCAGGATCCGGAAAAAACGGGATTGTCACCATTCAAAACTTTGCCTATCCCCAATTGGCGGGTGAAAATATCGGGATTGGCATCCAAAGGTTTTTTGAAGAATATTTTTAAAAATTTATCAATAGAACACAGTTATAAATCGGATTATACCATTAATCAATTTTCAAACAATTTACAGACTTTCAATAATCCCGGAGCAAGAGATGCTGCTAATAATTTTTATTTTGATTATGTGATGGATAACGTAACTTTGACCGAAGCATTCAATCCTTTGATAAAAATAAATATGGAAATGAAAAATTCTTTGAAATTAGATGTAGCTTTCAAAAAAGACCGTGCCATTTCATTGAATTTGAATAATTATACACTTTCCGAAGTTGCAGGAAAAGAATATGTAGTAGGTTTGGGCTACCGTTTGAAAGACATAACCTTGCCTATGCATCTGGCCGGAAGACGAATCACTTTTACCAGCGATTTGATTTTGAAGATAGATGCTTCCATTAGAGATAATATTACCATCATACGGTCTTTATCCGAAAATAACAATCAAATAACAGCCGGACAGACCATGTATAATTTGAAATTTTCGGCGGATTATGCTTTAACCAAAAATCTGTCTGCTATATTATTTTACAACCATTCTTATTCAAAATTTGCCATTTCAACCAATTATCCTTTTACCAATATAAGGGGAGGATTTACTTTGAAATATAGTTTTGGAAATTAATAGGAGATTTACCAAAAAACATTTTTTTTATTAAAAAACATTTCTATTTTTGCCTGTATAAAATAAACCGATTAAAAAATGAACATACCGGAAAATTTAAAATATACCAAAGAACACGAATGGATAAAACTAGAAGGTGACGAAGCCGTTATCGGAATAACCGATTTTGCACAAAGAGAATTGGGAGACATCGTTTATGTCGATGTAGATACCGAAGGAGAAGAATTGGATAAAGATGAAGTTTTCGGAACAGTGGAAGCGGTAAAAACCGTCTCCGATTTGTTTATGCCCGTTGCCGGTGAAGTAATTGAGTTTAATGAACTTTTGGAAGATGAACCCGAACTGATAAATAAGGATCCATACGGAAAAGGATGGATTATTAAAATCAAAGTAAAAGATAGCAATGCTGTTGAAGGCTTGCTAACAGCCGATGAATATAAAAAACTGGTCAAAGCTTAATTTTCGTTTAGTAGCATTAATTTATACGTTGGGTATCAGTTATATAAGTTTGATTCCGCTCAACGATATGCATCTGCCGAACTTTAATTTTGCAGATAAAATCGTACACTTTTTATTGTATTTTTTTATGAGTATTTTATGGCTGATGGCATATCCTTGTTTGTGGAAAAAAAAGAAAATATATTTTATAGTTTTGGTTGCTTGGGGAATTATGATTGAAATTTTACAAGCCAATTTTGTTCAAGGGCGTTCCGGTGAAATTTTAGATGTTTTATTTAATACCGCCGGTATTTTATTCGGTTTTTATATTAATTACAAATTTGCAAAAAAAATCATTATAAAAAAGAAAGAAATTTAATTCTTAAATCTTTTCTTATGAATAAAATGATAATTTGTTAATAAAAAAGGACGTCATATATCGACGTCCTTATTTGTCAAAGTTTAATGTATAAAATAGAATATTTTGGTGAGGTAAGTATCGTTGTGCACATCAGAAATAACCACATCAAAAGTAAAAAATTGTTTGTTGAGTGTTCTAACATTTAAAGTTCCATTGACCAGATTGAATTCCGGACATTGATTAAAATAAAAACTTAATTCAATTTTCTTACCGTTTTCATTGTTAAATTGCCAATTGCCTTCGGCAACTATCAAGGAATTTTTATGAATAAAGCATTCTCCGTTGTTTTTAAATTCCAACTGTAGTCCAATATTATGTTCGGTGGTTTGTTCTCCGTTATTTTCAAAGTTTACAACTTTCAAATTATTCCATTTTCCGGCGGTTAATAATTCCTCAGGTGTTTTGGCTTCTTCATAATAAGTGTCTTTTTTCTTACAGGAGCTTAGATTTACTGTAATATAAATAATTGTGAGTATATATAATAAACTTTTTGTTTTCATAAGGATTAGGTTTTAGGTTTCTGATAACAAATTTAAGTAAAAATCAAATCGTTATATTTGTTAAATTCATAATCGTAAGCAATTATTTGACGAACGTTAGAGTTTATTGGATAGAATGTTTTTTTGATATTATTTTTTACTATTTTAGCATATAAATTATATATAACATCCAAAAATATTTTTTAGTTTTGGATTCAAGCAATTTTAAATATTTTACTTAAAATGTAAATCTAGTATAAATAAATTACTTTTTGTAATATAAATGACAAAAATCAGTTTTACACATCGATAAGCGTGTAAATTTGTCTCACAAACGATATATTTTATGGGAACAGTTGCTATTATTGTATTTTTTATAACAGGAGTATTTTTGATACTGATTGCCAATACTTTATCAAATTTATTGTCCCACAAATCAAAAAATCCCCAAAAATTTGAGCCTTATGAATCCGGTGTCAAGACTATTGGTCCAACCTGGGTAAGGTATAAAATAGGCTATTATCTTTTTGCTTTGGTATTTTTGATTTTTGATGTAGAAATCATTTTTTTGGTCCCTTGGTCCGTTGTTTTTAAAAAAATGGGATTAGTGGCATTGATAGATATAATTATCTTTTTGGTAATTTTAGGTTTAGGTTTAATATATGCTCTTAAAAAACGTGCTTTAAAATGGGTTTAGATAAAGACAGAACCAGTTGGATAGGGGATACCCCCGAACAACCTTATACACATTCACCTATTGTGAATGATTTTCCCGGACAAATAATTCCGGCAGGAAACGGAGGAAATATTTTGATAACTACATTAGATGCCGTTATCAATTGGGGGCGTTCCAATTCATTATGGCCCTTGTATTTCGGTACCAGTTGTTGTGCCATTGAAATGATGCAAACCGGTGCTGCCAGACACGATTGGGCACGTTTCGGTTTTGAAGTAGCCCGTCCTTCGCCACGTCAAGCGGATTTGATTATTATTGCCGGAACCATAACAATGAAAATGGCTCCCGTGCTTAGACGTTTGTATGATCAAATGTCCGAACCGAAATATGTTATAGCCATGGGTGCTTGTGCTATTTCGGGAGGTCCTTTTTATTATAATACGTATTCCGTTGTAAAAGGAGCCGATCATGTGATTCCCGTTGATGTTTATGTCCCGGGTTGTCCACCTAGACCCGAAGCACTTTTGGATGGGATGATGCTTTTGCAGAAAAAAATTAAAACCGAAGGATTGAAAACCCGAAAAAATCCTATTGTCGGTTTTGACGAAGGAAAGGCTGTAAAATAAAAAAAATTGTGGTATGATGAACACTGAAACCATACAAAATAAATTAGCCGGAATTTTTCCGGAGCTCCAATTTTCGGAAGAAGCCAGTCAATTTTTGAATATTATCGTTAGTAAAGATGATTATATAAAATTGGCTGAAACCTTAAAAAACGAAGGTTTTGATTATCTTTTTTCAATGACCGGAATGGATTGGGGAAAAGAATTGGGCGTTACTTTACATCTTGAACGAACCGAAGACCGTTTTATGATTGTAGTAAAAGTTATGTTGGAAGATAGAGAAAATCCCGAACTTCCTACTTTGGAAAATATTTGGAAAACCGCTCATTTGCACGAACGTGAAATTTATGATTTATTCGGTATTAATTTTAAAGGACATTCGGTAATGAAAAGACTTTTGTTGTCAGAAGATTGGGAAGGCTATCCCATGCGAAAAGACTGGATGGATCCTTCAAAAATGATTATAAGATAATATGGAACAAGTAACACTAAATACAGCCGACTTAAAGTCCCAAGAATATTTCTTAAATATGGGACCGCAACATCCGGCAACCCATGGAGTTTTACGATTAATCCTGACTTTGGACGGAGAAGTGGTGAAAAATATTGAACCTGATTTGGGGTATATCCATCGTTCCATTGAAAAACAATGTGAATACGAAGGATATAAACAAATCATTCATTTGACCGATAGGATGGATTACCTTTCGGCGCATATCAATAATGAAGCTGTTGCTCTGGCAATTGAACAAGCATTGGAAATCGAAGTGCCGGAAAGGGTAAAGGTTATCCGAACCATTATGGGCGAACTTACACGTATTGCTTCGCATTTGCTATGGTGGGGAGTAATGGGAATGGATGTCGGTGCATTGACAACCTTTATGTATGCCTTCCGGGACAGGGAAATGATCAATGATATTATGGAAGAAACTTGTGGTGCTCGTTTGACGATGAGTTATAGTACTCCCGGAGGTGTTATGTTTGATTTGCATCCCAATTTTCAAAAACGTGTAAAAGAATTTATTCCGCATCTTCGTAAGGTTATTCCTAAATATGATGAACTTTTGACAGGTAACGTTATCTTTCAAAAACGGATGAAAGGCGTAGGCTATCTTTCCAAAGAAGATGCCATTTCATTAGGCGCAAGCGGTCCTGTTGCCCGTGGCTCGGGAGTGCATAGCGATATCAGAAAAATCAAACCTTACAGTGCTTTGGATAAAGTAGATTTTAAAGAAATTATTTATACCGAAGGAGATAATTTGGCGCGTTACAAAGTTCGTATGGACGAAATGCTCGAATCATTGAATATCATCGAACAATTGATAGATAATATTCCCGATGACGGAATTCAAGCAAAAACCAAAGCGTTGATTAAATTACCCAAAGGAGAATTTTTACAACGTGTGGAAACTGCACGCGGCGATTTGGGTGTTTATATCGTGAGTGACGGAAAGAAAAATCCTTATCGTGTTAAATTCCGTTCCCCCGGATTTTCAAACTTAAATGCATTAATCGAAATGGGAAAAGGACATTTGATTGCCGATTTGGTAGCTATTATGTCCACTTTGGATTTTGTAGTGCCCGATATTGACAGATAAAAATTTTTTAGATTATGATTTTGACACATATAAATTATTTTGCCGATTTAATCAATTATTTTTCCAATACCCTGGGATGGGGATTTGGCGGAAAAATTTTAGGTTATGTGATCATTGCTTTGATTTACATGACATTTTTTTCGGTAGCCGGTTTATTATTGGTGTATTTGGAAAGACGTGTTGCCGCTTTTTTTCAATTGCGTTTAGGTCCAAATAGAGTAGGACCTTGGGGTCTTTTGCAAACCATTGCCGATGCTTTGAAACTGCTTACCAAAGAATTGTTTGGCACCGATAGAAAAGATAATTTACTTTATCATTCAGCTTATTATATTGTGATTATAGCTTCGCTTATGGCGCTTTCTGCCATACCTTTTTCCAAAGGTTTGGTTGCATTTGATGTGAATATCGGGGTGTTTTTTATCTCTGCTATCTCATCTGTTGGAGTATTGAGTATTTTACTCGGAGGTTGGGGAAGTAACAATAAATATTCTATGATTGGAGGAATGCGTAGCGGTTTGCAAATGATCAGTTATGAGCTTTCGTCGGGATTGGCAATTTTAACAATAGTTCTAATGGCGGGCACTTTGAGTATGACAGGCATCGTTGAACAACAACGCGATATGATTTTCTTACTCAAAGGTCATATTCCCGCATTGATTGCTTTTATCATTTTTGTCATTGCAGGAACAGCAGAATCCAACCGTACACCTTTTGATTTACCCGAAGGCGAAGCCGAATTGGGCGCAGGATACCATACGGAATATTCCGGAATGGGCTTCGCTTGGTTTTTCTTGGCGGAATTTATCAATATGTTTATCATTTCGGCGGTTGGTGTAACCCTGTTTTTCGGCGGTTGGCTGGCACCCTTCGGAATAACGGACGGTTTAGGTCCCGAATGGGCTTGGGGACTTTTCTGGTTCTTTTTGAAAGTCTTTTTAATGATTTTCTTGTTGATGTGGTTCCGTTGGACTTTTCCACGTTTGCGAATCGATCAACTTTTGACTTTGGAATGGAAATATTTATTACCCATCGGCTTGTTGAACATTATCATCATGGCTGTTTTTGTTTATTTTGGTTTGATTTTATAAAAAAATTAAGATGAGTTATATAGGAGATATCATAGGAGGAATAAAAACTTTGCTTAACGGTATGAAAGTTACGGGAGCATATTTCTTTCCTAATATTATCAATAGAAAATATGTGATTACCCGTCAATATCCCGATGAACCTGCAATAGTTTTTGAAAGGTTCAAAGGAGAAGTGGTGATGTGGCATAATGAAAACAATGAACATCGTTGTACCGGATGCCAAGCTTGTGAAATTGCTTGTCCCAACGGTTCTATTGAAATTATTTGGGATAGGGTTTTAAATCCCGAAACCGGAAAAAAAGTGAAACAGATAGACCAACATATCTATCATTTGGGAATGTGCACCATGTGTAATTTATGCATCCAAGCTTGTCCGACCAATGCAATCATGTGGTCTACCAATTTTCATAATTCAACTTATGACCGTTCACAATTAACCAAAGTATTAAATCGTCCCGGCTCTAAATTGATGGCGGGTGTAGAAGAATAATAGAACTATGGAAAAAATTATATTTTACATATTGGCAATAGTGATTATCAGTCTGGCTATATTAAGTGTAACAACTAAAAAATTATATAGAGCCACACTTTATTTGCTTTTTGTTTTGTTGGCTATTTCAGGAATTTATTTTTTGATGGAATATAATTTCATGGGAGCTGTTCAACTATCGGTCTATGCCGGTGGAGTTATGGTTTTATTTATTTATGCCGTTATGCTAACGGATAAAATAGGAAAACCTTTGCGTGATATTCCGACGAAATGGAAAATTGTCCCGGTATTGGTTACAATGGGAACTGCTGCTTTGTCTATTTATGCCATCTATTCTTTCCAAGGAATAAATGCACAAAATGAAGCTACCATAACAAGCGTAGGACAAGTGGGAGAAAAATTGTTGAGCTACAAAGCCGGAGGATATGTTTTGCCTTTTGAAGTTATTTCAATTTTGCTGTTGGCAGTAATGATTGGAGCCATTGTAATTGCAAAAGCAAAAAAAATTATTAATCAAGAAAAAAATTAAATCATGATAGAAGGAGTTAGTCTTTTTGAAATTTTATCCCTGACAACAATTTTGTTTTTTATCGGGGTATATGGTTTTTTAACACGAACCAATTTAATTGCCATGTTAATGTCTTTGGAATTAATGGTCAATGCAGAAGCTGTAAATTTTGTTGCCATAAACAAGTATTTATCACCGGCAATTTTGCAAGGTCAAGTTTTTTCTCTTTTTATCATTGCATTGGCAGCAGCAGAAACGGCATTGGCACTGGCAATCATTTTGCATTTGTATCGATTGACGGAAAATATTGATGTTAAAGAAGTTAAACAATTAAAATATTAAAAAATATCAGTAATGAACACATTTGATTATATATATCTCGTGCCGCTTATTCCTTTGTTGATGTTCCTCTTTTTGGGCTTTACCGCCAAAAGAATCAAAGAACCCATATCGGGTTATTTGGGAACTGCCGGATTGTTAGCTGTTTTTATTCTCTCTTATTATACGGCTTACAGATATTTCTTTGTCGATGGAATTGTCGATGGAAAATTTCAGCAAATCCGGGTAATGGTAAAAGAAGGCTGGATACATTTCACGGATAAATTGGCAATAGATATCGGAATAATCATCGACCCGATTTCCGTGATGATGTTGGTAGTGGTTTCCACGGTTTCCTTAATGGTTCATATCTATTCATTGGGCTATATGCATAAGGATACCGGTTTTTCGAGATTTTATGCTTATTTATCTCTGTTTACATTTTCTATGTTGGGATTGGTATTGGCTTCCAATTTATTTTTAATTTATATTTTCTGGGAATTGGTAGGGGTATCGTCCTACTTATTAATCGGATTTTATTTTGAAAAACCTTCGGCGGTTTCCGCTTCCAAAAAAGCTTTTATCGTTACGCGTTTTGCCGATATGTTTTTCTTAATCGGTATTCTGATGGTAGGATATTTCGGTCAATCTTTTGATTTTATGACTTTAAATAGTGATTCTACTATTTCTATGATTAATTCTTGGATACAAAACCACCAAATATTTTCTTTCTTGGGACTTTCTATTTTTACCTACGCATTGATTTTTGTTTTTATTGGCGGAATGGGAAAATCCGCTATGTTTCCCTTGCATATTTGGTTGCCTGATGCAATGGAAGGTCCAACACCTGTTTCGGCATTAATACATGCTGCTACTATGGTTGTTGCCGGAGTTTATTTGGTAGCTCGTTTATTTCCCTTATATTATCATATCGAAGGAGGAGCGGCTTTGCGTTTTGTAGCAATAGTAGGAACTTTTTCTGCACTTTTTGCAGCAATAATCGCCCTTACGCAAGAAGATATCAAAAGGGTATTGGCATTTTCCACAATGTCTCAAATCGGTTATATGATGATGGCATTGGGTGTTTCGGGTTTTGACGAACACGAAGGATTGGGATATATGGCGGGAATGTTTCACTTGTTTACGCATGCGATGTTCAAAGCTTTGTTGTTCTTGGTTGCCGGTGCGGTAATTCATGCCGTTCATAGCAATTTTATGGATAAAATGGGCGGTTTACATAAACATATGCCTATTTCTAGCTGGACTTTTCTTATTGCCGCTTTGGCTATCTCGGGTATTCCGCCTTTTGCCGGATTTTTCAGTAAAGATGAAATTTTAACAGCTGCTTTTGAATATAATAAAGTGATTTGGTTTGTAGGGTTTTTAGTAGCGGGAATGACAGCTTTTTATATGTTCCGTTTATATTTCAGAATTTTTCACCACAAAAATACCGAATATGAACATCCGCCACACGAAGCCCCTTGGAATATGAGTTTTGCTTTGATATTCTTGGCTGTTATGACCATGGCTGTCGGATTTATTTCTTTTTCGGAATATGTTTCGGCGGATTTAAAACCTTTTCATTCGCATATTCACTGGGGAGATCCATTGGTAATCGGTTCTATTTTGATAGCTTTAACCGGTATCGGTGCTGCTTATTTGATGTATTATAAACAAACCGAGTATCCGGCAAAAGTAGCTTCCGGTTTTGGAAAAGTTTATCATTGGACTAAGAATAAGTTTTATATGGATGAGTTATATTTATTTGTTACGCATAAAATTATTTTTGATAAAATTTCAAAACCGATTGCTTGGTTTGATAGAAATGTAATTGACGGATTTATGAATTTATTAGGTGTAACAACTGAAAACCTTTCCGAACGTATTAAATTTATTCAATCCGGTAGGTTGCAAGATTATGCTATGTATTTTGTTTCGGGAGTGGTAGCAATAGTAATGATCATTATATATTTTAGATAATAAAAAAGAATTTGTAAAAATGGATATATTAACACTTTTTATTGTGGTTCCCGTATTGACAGTTATAGTTTTATTATTTGTCAATAAGTTGGAAAAAGCACGTTTGATAGCTTTGGCAGGAATGATTATTCAGCTGATAATGTCGATTAATTTGATTAATGAATATATGAAAGCAAGAGCAGCAGGTGATCATGCAATAATGTTATTTGAAAGAAATGTTCCTTGGTATTCGGATTTTAATGCCAATTATCATATCGGGGTTGACGGAGTTTCCGTATTGATGATTTTATTGACCACATTGATTGTAATAGCCGGAATTTTTGTCTCTTGGAAAATAGATTATATGCCCAAAGAATTTTTTATTTCTTTGATTGTTTTGGCTTCTGGTGTTTACGGATTTTTTATCTCTTTGGATTTGTTTACGATGTTCGTTTTTTATGAAATAGCTGTTATTCCCATGTATTTGCTGATAGGTATTTGGGGAAGTGGTCCAAGAGAGTATGCCGCAATGAAATTAACTTTGATGTTAATGGGAGCTTCTGCCTTGCTATTGGTTTCTCTTTTTGGCATTTACTATTACAGCGGGACCAATGGAATGGAGCCTACATTTGATTTAATGGAATTGGCTAATCGTAAGATGGATTTCGCTGCGCAAAAAATATTTTACCCATTGGCTTTTATCGGATTTGGAACCATTGGTGCTTTATTCCCGTTCCATACTTGGTCTCCCGATGGTCATGCTTCGGCTCCAACGGCTGTTTCCATGCTTCACGCAGGAGTTTTGATGAAATTGGGAGGTTACGGTATTTTCCGTTTTATTATGTTTTTGATGCCCGAAGGTGCTTTGTTCTGGCAAGATTTTTTCTTGATATTGGCAGTTACCGGAGTAACTTATGGAGCGATGGCGGCAATCCAACAAACCGATTTGAAATACATAAACGCTTATTCGTCCGTTAGTCATTTGGGATTGGTTTTGTTTGCTTTGTTGATGATTAACAAAACCGCTTGGAACGGAGCGATGCTTCAATCCTTGTCGCACGGATTTATAACGGCTCTTTTCTTTGCTTTAATCGGAATGATTTACGGAAGAACTCATGTGCGTGATATTACCAAAATGACCGGAATGATGCGTATTGTTCCTTTCTTGGGAGTGGCTTATGTGATTGCGGCACTTGCCAATTTGGGACTACCCGGATTTTCCGGATTTGTAGCCGAAATGAATATTTTTATGGGTGGCTTTTTAAATAATGATTTATACAAACAAGCTATGACTGTTTTTGCCGTCAGTTCAATCGTTGTTACGGCGGTTTATATGTTACGATTAGTCGGGAGAATGCTTTACGGTCCGGTTACAACCGTTTATACCAATTTACCCAAAGCTTTTTGGTATGAAAAAGTAGCGATCGGTATATTGGTGCTATTTATTACTTTGATAGGAACATTACCTTTCTGGTGGTTACAATTTATTCAAGAAAGTGTTGATAATTTTATAAAACCCTTAGTTCACTAAAAATTAAAGAGATTAAAAGATGGATATGCAGAATTTATTACTGATGCGAGATGAAATCGTTTTAACGGCAATATTATTATTAATGTTGGTCGCTGAGATTATCATACCGCAAAAACATAAAAAATCATTAGTTCATTTCGGATTAATTTTATTCTTAATTTATACCATTCAAAGTTTTTTTCCGCAAAACACCGGAGAGCTTTTTGGAGGTTCATATAAGACTTATGCCTTGGCGCATTTTTTCAAAGCCGTTTTGGCTGTTGGAGTGATGACCATTCTTTTACAATCGGTAGAATGGATTGAACAAAAATTGTTGCCTTATGATTTTACTGCTGAATTTTTTATTTTGATTTTTTCATCCTTACTCGGATTGAACTTTATGATTTCAGCAGGAGATTTCTTGATGTTTTATTTGGGGTTGGAACTTTCGACTATGCCGATAATTGCCCTATCAGCTTTTGACTTTTACAATCATCGTTCGGTGGAAGCAGGAATAAAATATGTCATGTTGGCATCGGTTTCATCTGCAATTTTGCTCTTTGGAGTTTCTCTGATTTATGCTACCACAGGAAGTATTTATTTTGAAGCCATTTCTGGCGCAATGCATTTACCGCTTTTGGAAATCATCGGATTGATTATGATTTTCATCGGTATCGGATTTAAAATATCATTGGTGCCCTTTCACTTTTGGGCTGCCGATGTATATGAAGGAGCGCCAACGGTTATTTCCAATTATTTATCGGTAATTTCAAAGGGTGCAGCTGTTTATGTTTTGATGACTTTGTTATTTGTAACCTTTACAGCTTTTCAAAAAGAATGGGATTATATCATGTATGGAATTGCCATCTTGACAATGTTTATCGGAAACTTATTTGCTTTACGACAAAAAAATATGAAACGTTTTTTGGCTTTTTCTTCTGTAGCACAAGCCGGTTTTATTTTATTGGCACTTTTATCTCATGATGAGTTGGGGGTTAAAGCCATTATATTTTTCTTATTGATTTATATTTTCTCCAACGTTGCCGCATTTGGTGTAGTGCATTTGATTTCATTGAAGGCGGGAACCGAAAATATGGATGATTATAACGGCTTGTATCAAACCAATCCCCGTTTGAGTTTGATACTGATGATTGCTTTGTTTTCATTGGCGGGAATTCCACCGGTAGCCGGATTTTTTGCCAAATTCTTTTTATATTCGGCAGCAGCCAGTAAAGGATATTATTTGTTGGTATTCATTGCGGTTGTCAATGTAACCATTTCATTATATTATTATTTATTGCCTGTAAGAGCGGCATTTTTAAGAAAAAGCGAAAATCCTATTCCAAGTATTAAAAGTGATTTTTATAGTAAAATATCTTTTATCTTTATTATGGTTGGATTATTGGTTTTAGGATTATATAGTGGAGTGTTGGAGTATATTTCGCAAATGAGTAATATTTTTTAAAAATTTAAAATTATGTTAGCAGGAAAACATCAATTTGGCGATATAGACGGAACAAGAGTTACCTTCGTTGAAAAAGGAACAACGGAAGAACGTATGAAGTTTTTAAAGGAATTATTGGAACATAACGGTTTTGAAGTTTTGGTTAAAGAAAAACCGCCGAGAAAAGAGGAAGATCCTATAACTTATGACGTAGGCGTAACGGATATGATTTTTAACCCGACCATTTGGGTTTATGAACGCAAGCTAAAAACACCGGACGGAAGGATAGTTACCCAACAATATTGGGATATGGAAACCGAAGACACATCTCCGCAGTATTGGGAGAATAAATAGAAATTATTTTATACTTACAATCCCGAAAAATAAATTCGGGATTTTTTTGTAACGTATTAACGCTAGAATTTTCGTAAATTAGCCATCTAAAAATTATAACTATGAAAAAATTAATAGGATTGTTTATCGGTTTAATCTTTATGAGTGCTTGTCAAACCCAAGATGGGAACAATAAAAATAATCAAACAATTGATAAACAAGAAAATAAAAAGATAAAAATAGAAACAAACGAACGAAAGGCAGATGATAGTCAAACCAAATTTGTATTGTTCAAAAGTGATTACGAACCCAAAGAAACTTATGTGAAATTAAAAAATTATCTCGAAGGACAAGGAATGTATCATCCGCGTTTGGTAGATCATCAAACGGCTGCCGCTAATGCAGATATCAAACTACGTCCCGTATATTTGATGATTTTCGGCAATCCGAAAGAAGGAAGTTTATTGATTAAGGAAAATCCCGAAGTGGCTATCGAACTTCCGTTAAAAGCATTGATTTATCAAGATGAAGAAGGACAAACTTGGGTGCTTTATAAAGATATGAATTACCTTAAAAATTTATATTACATAAAAGATGCAAACGGGGTGATACCCAAAATGAATAAATTGATGGAAGGTTTTAAACAAGCGGTTTATAATCCTATTAGAACTACCCAAATTAAAGAAGAGGAGTTAAAATAAT
>JALSPZ010000029.1 GCA_026985675.1 Flavobacteriales bacterium | reverse complement strand
CAACAAAATTTCTCTTGAGGGTTGAAAAAGGTTAGCAAAAGTTTCGTTCTCTTTAAATCGTTTCAGTTTGTTCTTACTTCCCACTTTTTTCTTACTTTTATTTTTCAAAAATACGTATTTATTTCAATGTTAAAAAATCAACGGATTTTATTTGGTGTATTGAATTGGGGTTTGGGGCATGCTGCTCGCAGTATTCCTTTGATTCGTCAATTGCAACAAAACAATGAAATAATCATAGCTTCCGATGGTGAAGCATTAAAATTATTGCAAAATGAATTTCCTCATTTGAAATTTGAAAAATTGCCGTCCTATTCTATTCGGTATTCAAAATACGGGGTTTTACTTCCTTTATATATACTTTGGCAAAGTCCGAAAATATGGAAGGCGATTACGAGAGAAAATAAGCAAGTGGATTTTTTGATAAAAAAATATAATATAAATCAAATTATTTCCGACAATCGTTATGGTTTTTATCATAAAAATATTCCTTCGATTTTTATTACGCATCAATTAAGCGTATTGTCCGGAATTACCACAAGCATTTCGACTAAAATTCAACATAGTTTGATAAAAAATTTTGATGAAATATGGGTGCCTGATTTTGAAGGAAAAAATAATTTAAGTGGAAAATTATCTCATAAAATTTCCATTGATAAAAAAATTACCTATTTAGGACCGGTGAGTAGATTTCAACAAAGCAATTTCAAAAAAAAGTATGATATTTTAGCCATTTTATCCGGTCCCGAACCCCAAAGAAGTATTTTGGAGAAAAAATTGTATGGTGAATTTATTAATTTACCTAAAAAAACAGCAATTGTCCAAGGAATTATTGAAGAGGAGACCCGAATAATCAAAAAAAATAATGTTCATTTATATAATTTTTTATTATCGGATGCACTGGAAAAATTGATCAATTCATCGGAAATTATTATTGCCCGTTCAGGATATACAAGCATTATGGATTTCTATCAATTGAAAAAAAAGGTGTTTTTTATTCCGACGCCCGGTCAATCCGAACAAAATTATTTGGCAAGATATCTGGACAGCAAAAAAATAGCTCCGTTTTCCGGTCAATCGGATTTTAAAATAGAGGATTTGAAAAAATTGGATAACTATACCGGATTTTATTAAAAATCAGTAGGTTATAAATTTCTAAAATTAAGGATAAATTCATATAAAAACTTGAAAACATCGATATTTTTTTGTATTTTTGAGACGATAATTTAAAAAAAACAAATCATGAAAAAAATTTATCTTTTAATGTTAATGCTTATAGGTTTTAATTCCTTTGGTCAAGGAACACCTATAATTACTATGATTGCCGATGGCGATTGTTCCGGAGGAACCCCCAAAGTTTTAGAGATATATGCAAAAGGAACTGTTGATTTTAATAACTATGCTTTGGAAAATCAAACCAATAGTAATACTACTTGGGGAAATAATTTCTCATTGGCAAATTTAGGAACCGTAACCGACAATTTTGTTTATGTATATTATGAAGGTAATAATACGGGAGTTTTTGCTACGGAATTTCCTACTGCATCTGCAAATTATACCACTTTGGATGCAACTTCATCTTCCGTCCTCAGTATTAACGGGGATGATAGAATAAGAATAGTGGATGCCAATGGAACTCCGGTAGATACCTATGGAGTGGATAGCACCGATGGAACGGGCGAAGCTTGGGAATATAAAGACGGTTATTCCAAAAGAAATGACGGAACCGGTCCCGATCCCGTATTTGTTGAAGCCAATTGGACTTATAACAATGGAGCATTAAATAATCAAGGAGCTTGCCAAGGAGGTTCTACATTTGAAAGTATTATAGGCATTGCTACTTATCAACCGGCAACCACAGCAAATCCTTCATTGGCAATTACTTCTCCAATTTCCAATCAAGTTTTCAGCCCTGAAACAACAGATGTTACCGTTGAATTTGTCGTGCAAAACTTCAATGTGGCACAATCCGGAGGTGATGGATATATTCAATATACTGTAGATAGTGGAAGTGCTGTTGATAAATATGATACAAACCCCATTCAATTAACAGGATTAAGTGCCGGTAGCCATACGGTGGATATGAAATTGGTTGATAATTCAGGCAATGATTTAAATCCGGCAGTAACCGCTTCCGTTACATTTGAAATAGCAACTTATACGCAAGTGGCGGATTTGGCTGCTTTACGTGCCTCTGCCTTGGACGGATATTATGAAGTAACCGGAGAAGTATTTATTACCGGCGGAAAACTAAACACTTCCGGTAGCGCTACCATTTTCGGTCAAGATGCCACTGCCGGAATTATGACCTATGTGCCTGCAAGTATGGGAATGAGTAATTTGCCCAATATAGGAGATGGTTTTACTTCTTTAAAAGGAAAATTAAAAGAATATCACGGGGCAAAAGAATTGGAAATTACAGCGGTTCCTATGCCAACAGGAAACAATGTTGTCCAAACTCCACAAGTTATAGCGATTGCTGATTATCTAAACAATATGGATGATTATGAGTCCGAATTAATCAAATTTGAAAATGTTACGGTAGATGGAAACGGTGATACCGCTTTTCAACTTAACACCAGTTATAATGTAACCGACGGAACGGATACAATTGTATTAAGAACCATGTTACCCGGAATAGAAAATGTTAGCATACCTACTAATGAAATCAATTTAACAGGTATTGCCGGTAAATATTACAGCACGGCTCAAATTTATCCCAGAGATGCTAATGATATTGAACCTTCTACCAATGCCATAGGCGATAATGAAATCGAAGGACTGAAAGTGTATCCTAATCCCGTAACAGATAATGTGGTTTATATTGATACAAATTCCAATGCGGAAAAATTAATTTCCATTTATGATATAGCAGGAAAAGAGGTGAAGAATACGGTTTTGAAAAACGCTTCTACATTATCCGTTGCCGGACTTAAAGCAGGAGTTTATTTAATCAAAATTACAGAAAACGGTAAAACTTCTTTACAAAAATTAATGATTAAATAATCATTAAAATTAATAAACTTTTCAAGGGCGATCCTGTGTAAGGATCGCTCTTTTTTTCTTAAAATTATTATTTTTTTATACATTTGTCTTTTAAATTAACTTTATGAGTCCCAATAACGATAAAAACAAATCTTTGGAAGATAAAATAACCATTTTACGAAGGTTGGTAAAAATGGCAAAAGCCGATATGATTTTTAGAGAAGAAGAATACAAATATTTACAAGATTTGGCCGATACCTTAGGCGTAAAAAGAAATATTCTATTGGAAATTATCGAATCTGAAATACCCGAAAAGAAAACAGAAGCTTTGTTGGAAAGAGCAAAACAATTGTATCGTTTGGCCATAATGATGTTGGTTGATGGAGTAGTAGCCAAAGAAGAGGTTACTCTTTTGAAAGAATATACCATTGAATTGGGTTTTGATCCGCATTTAATTGATGTAATGATCACACGTATGGGGCAAAATAAAGGAGGTATGCTTTTGGATGAGGATTTGATTGAGATATTTTCATTACAGCAAAACTGAAAAGCTATGCTAAGAAAAAAAAGAATTTATTTACTTAAACAAGTTTGGGATATAATAAAGGCAGATAAAGAAATTCATAAAAATGAAAAAGGATTTTTGTTGGATATTGCCCGATCAATGGATGTAAAACCGGATGAATTGTCGGATATAATAGACTTGGATTCCATTGTAGGAATACAAAAACCCGTTTTAAGCAGAGAGGAAAAAATTCTACAAGTTTATCAATTGGCATTGATGATAAAAGCTGATGGAAAAGTATCGGGGGAAGAGATAGAATTGATAAAAAATATCGGTTTGGAAATGGGATTATCACCCGAAGGTTTGGATATTATGATGCAAGAACTCTTTAAAAGTATGGAACGTGTTCTGAATTTTGAAGAATTATTGAATATTTTCAATATCCCTAACAATTAAAAAAAGGAAGCTCACGGGCTTCCTTTTTTTGAGGCACCTAGCAGATTCGAACTGCTGTAGACGGTTTTGCAGACCGCTGCCTAGCCACTCGGCCAAGGTGCCTGATTTTTGGGACTACAAATTTATAGTTTTTTTCTCAACCTAACAAATCTTTTCGTGTTTTACTCATCAGAATGCTTACGGCTTCTATATTCCCGCCAACCGGTGGATTGAGTTTGGTTACTTTGACTTCTACTTCATCGGCTAAGGGACATTCCGAAAAAATCTTTTTAATGATTCTCAAAGCTACGGTTTCCATCAGTTTGGCACGGATTTTCATCTCTTCCATTACAATTTCGTTTAGACGCGTATAGTCCAATCCAAATTTCAAATCATCGGTAACGGCAGCTTTTGTAAGATCTGTTTTTACTTTCAAATCGGTGCGAAACTCCGTCCCGATTTTTTCTTCTTCATCCATACATCCGTGAAAACTATAGGTTTTGATATTGCTGAGTTGTATATAGCCCATATAAAAAAAATTTTTAAGCCCAAAAATAAGATTTTCTTTTTTTATAGAATATCTCTTATCTGCGGATATTTGAACTGAAAACCCGAATTGATTATTTTTTCGGAAGATATTTTACTGCCTTCCAAGATTAGAGAACTCATTTCGCCAAAAGCCAATTTCAAAAATATTTCGGGAATACGGATAGGCAAGTGTTTGATTTTGTATTTTTTTGCCAATTCGTTATTCAATTCCATTACATTTACGGGATTTGGTGAAACGGCATTGTAAATTCCGGTTAAATTTTCATTTTCGATGCCATATACAAACATTTCGGCTAAATCTTCCAGGGCAATCCAAGCCAAAATTTGTTTTCCGCTACCGGGGCTTGCTACAAATCCCAAAGGAATGGTTTTCATCATTTCTGCCAAGGCGCCGCCTTTCTTAGAAAAAACCACCCCGATA
>JALSPZ010000028.1 GCA_026985675.1 Flavobacteriales bacterium | reverse complement strand
GTTGCTAAAATTATCCTGGATGAACTCAAAAAATTAAAAGTGGATTTTCCTAAACTTTCCGAAGAAGAAAAACTTAAATTTCAAGACTATAAAAAAGCTTTGGAAAATGAATAATTTTTAAAAAAAAAGAAAAATTTTCCATTTATTTCAATTTGTTTCGATACTTTTAATAATATCTTAAAAAAATACTCGGATTTACAACTTTTTAAGAATATAATAAAATTCAATATAGTAATTTTATATATATTTGTTATAATTATAACACAAAAAAAAATTCATGAAAAAAATTATTTTATTAGTTCTTTGGCTAATTTCTTTTTATGTTAGCGCACAATTACCCGTAAGCCAAACACCCGAAAACAAAAACGTGGTTTTGGAAGAGTTTACCGGAATTCATTGTCCATACTGTCCGGATGGACATAGAATTGCTCAACAAATTCAAGATGCTCACCCCGACGATGTTTTTTTAATTAATGTTCATACCGGAGGTTATGCAGCTCCTAATGTCGGCGAACCCGATTTTAGAACTATATTTGGGAATGCTCTTGCTACACAATCCCAATTGGCAGGTTATCCGGCAGGAACTATCAACAGACACTATTTCGGACATTCCCAGCAAGGTTCACCTTCAGGTGCTACTGCTTTAAGCCGCTCAACTTGGGCAAATGATGCAAACACTATCTTGGGACAAAGTGCCTATTGTAATGTAGCTTTGGAAGCAAGCGTTGATATCTCCTCTAGAGAAATGACAGTAAATGTAGAAGTTTATTACACGGCAAACGGATCTGCCGAAAATTACATTAATGTTGCTCTATTACAGGATAATGTAGAAGGACCACAAGCCGGGGCTTCTAGTTTTAACCCTGCACAAGTTTTACCTAATGGTAACTATAATCATATGCATATGTTAAGACATTTGTTAACTGGGCAATGGGGTGATCAAATTACGACAACTTCCCAAGGAACTTTGATTCAACGCCAATATACCTATACACTACCGCAAGATATTAATGGTGTTCCTTTAGAATTGGGAAATTTACAAGTAGTTGCATTTGTAGCCGAAGGTCATCAAGAAATAATTACAGGAAACGACGGACCTATTTCATATACTGGCTTTCAATACGCTAACAATTTAAAAGTTATTTCCGTATCCGGCAAAGATACCATTTGCTCCCCTAATGATTTGAAACCAATGATTGAATTTCAAAATTACGGTTCAAACACAATTAACGGTATAGATATTAATTATGATATCAATGGGATTTCCAATACAGTAACTTACAATAATCCCGTAAATCCATTACAAAAAGTGCAAGTAGATCTTCCGGATTTAAGTTTTAATGTTAATGCAAACAACACATTGAATGCGACTGTCGCCATTCAAGGACAAACCGATGATGATCCCGGCGATAATGCCGCAGATTTTCCTTTTTACAAAACGCAAAATATCGGAAACGGGACTGACTATACCGTTACCATTGTGCAAGATCAATACGGAAGTGAAACACAATGGGCAATATTGGATGAAAATCAAAATATACTTGCCAATGGCGGCCCATATTCTGATTTGTCAGGAAGTGGAACGCAAACCCATACACATAATGTTACTTTGAATTCCGACGGATGTTATCAGTTTGTAATTTTAGATGCTTACGGAGATGGTATGTGTTGCACTTACGGTTCGGGAAATTACGCTATGTCAGAAACATCAACAGGAAATATTGTTTTCTACGGAGATGGACAATTTACGACAAAAGCAACCAAACTCTTTGAAATACAAAACACAAATGCTATTGATAATGATGATTTTACAGAAGTTACAATTTATCCGAATCCAACCTCAGAATACATTCAAATTTCCAATGCAAAAGATTTAAACTTAAATATTTATGAAATTAACGGAAAACAAATCTATCATTCCAAATTAAGTTCCAATCACGAAAAAATCGATTTATCTCATTTGGCAAACGGAATGTATTTGGTCAAAATATATTTCAAGGATAAAGTGGATACCAGGAAATTGATTATAAATAAATAAAATGAAAAAATTAACTTTAATTATTCTATTATTCAGCGGGTTTTTCGGTCAAGCACAATTTACTTTGACCAATCATGAAACCGGACAACAAATAAACGATGGGGCAATTATTACAATAAATACCAATGATTTTACAACTCACATAATTGCCACCAATACAGGAAATAGTGATATATATCTAACGCTTGAAGTGCAGAATATTATCAACACTAATGGTTCGGAAATGCAATATTGTTTTGGTGTTGCCGGTGGCGGCAATTGTTTTTTTGGAATGGGAGTAAATGACGTGAAACAAGGTGGAAATCCTTTGGCACCGGGAGCTTCTACTCAAAATACTGATATTGACTTTACCCATCATGACGGAACGGCTCATGATAGCAATGGAAACCCACTTAATTTTCCCAATTACCCCAAAGATTATGTGATAAAAATATATGCCAGCGATACCAATGGTGGAACTCAAATTGGCAATGCCATTACGTTTACCTACCGATATGATCCCAATGCTAATACTGTCAATCCTTTGGAAAAAGAGCAAATTCAGTTTTTGGTTTTCGGAAAATCCATAAAAATTTCCACCGAAAAACCATTGAATTTTCATATCTATGATCTAACAGGAAAAGAAGTTTTTTCCGAACAAATCCTTTCGGGAAGTTATAAAATTTCGTTGAATGATCTTCGCAAAGGGATTTATATAGCTAAGTTCAATACCGGAAATAAGAAAATGTATCGGAAATTTATAATGAAATAATCGCTAACCAAATTTTATAAAAAACACAGGTAATTTTTTGCCTGTGTTTTTTATTGCCTGACATTCCTTAACTTTGCAAAAAACAAAAAATGGTTAAACCCAAAAAACATCTCGGACAACATTTTTTAAAAGACCTGAATATTGCCGAAAAAATCTCTCAAAGTCTTCGGCGAGATGATTATGACAAAATTTTGGAAGTCGGTCCGGGAATGGGGGTTTTGACACAATTTCTTTTAAAAAATAAGAATAAGGATATTTGGGTTAATGAAATCGACAGGGAATCTGTGGAATATCTACAAAAAAATTATCCCGAACTACAAAACAAAATTATTGACGGAGATTTTCTAAAACTGGATTTGGAAAAAATTTTCCCCGGTGAACAAATAGCCGTTATTGGAAATTTTCCTTATAATATTTCTACCCAAATCGTTTTCAAAACCTTGGAGAACAAAGAAAAAATACCGGAATTTGCCGGAATGTTTCAAAAAGAAGTCTCCCAAAGAATTACCGCAACACATGGAAATAAAAAATACGGAATTCTGTCGGTTTTAACCCAAATTTATTATGATACGGAATATCTTTTTGAAGTAAGCCAAATGGTATTTAATCCGCCACCTAAAGTAAAATCAGCAGTGATTCGCTTATCACGTAAAGAAATTTTTCCGGAAATAAACTATGAATTTTTAAAAAAAATTGTAAAAACCGCCTTCAACCAAAGAAGAAAAACCTTGCGAAACAGTTTAAAATCTTTAAATTTGTCCGAAAATTTAAAACAAGATAGTATCTTTGCCAAAAGACCGGAACAATTATCTCCCAATGAATTTGTCCAATTAGCTCAAAAAATAAAATCCGATGCAAGTCAATAAAGAACAAATAGTAAAACAGCTTGAACAATACATTCAAGAAAAAAATATTGCCAAAGTCAATGAGCTTTTGCAAGACTTGCATCCAGCTGATATTGCAGAGATTTTGGATGATTTGGACTTTGATCAAGCACTGTTTATTATCCGTTTGTTAGACAGTGAAGTAACGGCTGATATCATTGCCGAACTGGATGATGATTTACAAGAAAAAATCCTCCAAAATCTTACACCCAAAGAAATTGCCGAAGAAATAGAAGCGTTGGAAACCGACGAAGCTGCTGATATCATTGCCGAACTTCCGGAAGAAAAGAAAGAAGAGGTAATTTCACATATCGATGATAAAGAACACGCCAAAGATATTGTTGAGCTTCTGAGATATGATGAAGATACCGCTGGTGGGTTAATGGGAAAAGAATTTATAAAAGTCAATGAAAATTGGAATGTTCTGCGAAGCGTTGCCGAGATGCGTAAACAAGCCGAAGAAGTTGAACGGGTACACACCATTTATGTTGTAGATGACAATGATATCCTTAAAGGACGTCTTTCATTAAAAAAACTTTTAACCACCTCCACTAAGACACCCATAAAAGAAGTGTATAATGATAATATTATTTCCGTAAAAGTTACAGACCCTGCCGACGAAGTAGCCCGAACCATGCAAAAATATGACTTGTTTGTAGTGCCCGTAGTTGATGAATTAGGAACTTTAGTAGGGCAAATTACTCTGGACGATGTAGTAGATTATATCAAAGAAGAAGCTGACAAAGATTATCAAATGGCTGCCGGTTTATCAGATGAAGTAGAAGCAGACGACCATGTTTGGCAAGTGATGAAAGCACGTTTGCCATGGCTGATAGTTGCCCTATTAGGTGGTTTTGCCAGTGTAATTGTGCTTAGCGGTTTTGGAAATGCCATGAACAAATACGGAACTTTATTTTTCTTTACTCCTCTTATTGCCGCAACAGCCGGAAATGTAGGGGTACAATCCTCTGCAATTGTTGTTCAAGGTTTAGCCAATGGCACTTTATCTGGTTCCATTTGGAAACGTTTAGTTAAAGAAATCAGTGTAAGCTTAATCAACGGTTTAATCTTAGCTGTTATACTTCTTTTGGTAGGAAAATTTCTTCTGGGTCATATTCTAACCGGGTTTGATTTGAAAATGGCTATAACCGTTGCCATTTCATTGGTTTCCGTTATCATTATGGCTTCATTAATCGGAACTTTTGTTCCTTTATTTCTCCACA
>JALSPZ010000027.1 GCA_026985675.1 Flavobacteriales bacterium | reverse complement strand
TTCCCGGAGAAACCGAAGAAAGATTTTTGGAAACTTATCATTATTTGAACGAATTGGATATTTCCTACCTGCACGTTTTTACCTACTCCGAACGAGCCAATACCGAAGCCATAAAAATGGAAGGAAGTGTCCCGAAAAATATCCGAAACAAACGCAGCAAAATGCTTCGCGGCTTGTCGGCCAAAAAAGAAACCGCTTTTTATCATTCACAAATAGGAAAAGAAAAAAAAGTTCTTTTTGAAAAAGCCGAAAAAGAAAACCAAATGCACGGATTTACAGACAATTATATAAAAGTTTCCTATCCCTACAAGGAAAATTTGGTAAATACTTTGCAAAAAGTCCGTTTACAAGCAATTGATTCCAAAGGTCTGATGAAAGTAAAAATATTATAACTTTATCCAAAATTATCGTATATGTATTTTGAAAAAACTTATGAAAATTCCAGAGAAAAATTTTTGGAACTTAGTCATAAAATCCAAGAAAAATACCCTCAAACCCAAATTGAATCGGTATTGATGCCACCGCAAAATACGGAAAATCTCTTTACGGACATTTGTTATATTCCAAACCAAAAATCGGATACTTTGATTTGGATGATATCAGGCACACACGGCATTGAAGCCTATACGGGATCGGCTGTTCAACAAATGATTATGGAAGAATTCATATTATCCCAACAAAATCTTTCCGCTTCTTATTTATTTGTTCACAGCTTAAATCCTTACGGTCAAAAAAACTACCGTCGCGTCAATGAAAACAATGTGGATTTAAACAGAAATTTTGTATTGGATGACAAGGTTTTTGAACTCAAAAATCCGGATTATAATAAAGCTTACGCCCGATTTAACGACTTTCTAAACCTTCCCAAAAAATATCAAAAAAAGAATTTTGAAAAAACCCGTTTTCTCTTAAAAAGTTTTGGAAAAATATTTAAAGAAGGTATCAAAACATTCAGGCAAGCCGTTTTACAAGGGCAATACGAGTTCGAAAAAGGGATTTTTTTCGGTGGCAAATCACATCAAGCACAAAAACAACTGATTGATGAACTGATAAAAGAATATTTTCCCCAATACCAACGAATTATTTTGATAGACATTCATACCGGATACGGAATGAACGGGCAACTGCATTTAATCGGGATGGATGAATACGACCGTCCGGAAATCCTGAAAGATTTACAAAAACTATATCCCGACCATCCGATTGAACAAGCGGATAAAGACAAAGGAGATTTTTATAAAATCACCGGTTCGTTGTTTGATTATATCTACGAGAATTCCAAAAAATATTCCATAAAACTTTTACCGATAGCTTGGGAATTCGGCACCAATGATAATATCAAAACCCTGAAAAGTTTAGAATCCCTACAAATTATGATGGGGGAAAATCAAGGATTTCATTATGGATATCAAAATGACACAAGCAAAAAATATATGTTGGACAAATACCGAAATCTCTTTTATCCCGATAGTTCTATTTGGCGAAATCGTGTGTTGCGTTTAAGCAGGAAAACTTTGGATACATTGTTACAAAATATTTAAATAAGATTTGTATTTTAACGAGAGTTCGGCCAAAAATCCAACTCAAAACCAATTTTTTGTATTTTCCGCATTATTTTGACGGATCAAGATATTCTTTGAAGGTTTTTGAACACCTTCAAGGTTTGCAAAATATGAACAAATTTATAATATTAATAATATTATTTGTAATAAAGCGTCGGTGTCGCTTGGAGCGACGCCGACGCTAAAATAGTAGAAAATCTGTTTTGGCATTTTTTTAATACACTAATAATAAGCAAATTACAAAATCACAGGCAAATGAATTAAGCCCACTGCCCTACGAAGTTCTTGCTTAAAATTTACAACGAAGAAGCGTAAAAATGTATGCTGTTCGAAGCTCTTGTGAAGTATGAGCAAGAGCAAGTTCATACATTTTAGCTTCAAGGACGATAAATTTTGCAAGGTTTTCGTCAGGCTAGATTTTTTTGTTACTTTTTTCATCAATGGAAAAAAGTAATGGTAAAAAATTATTAAGTTGGTGATTGATTTTGTGTGTTAAAATGGGGTAAACAGGAGAAATTCGATTGAATTTAGCAAACTCACGTAATTTTAAATATTTTTTCTTATATTTGAATCAAATTCTTCATTATGGCGCAATTAATCATTAGACGAAATCATAAATTTTTTGATCAAAACGGAAATTATACAATCTATTTGGATGGAAAAAAATTGGATAAGATTTCCGATAACGAAATAATGGAGTTTGACATTCCGCAGGGAAAACATCAAATCTATGCCGAAATTCAATTTTTGAAAAGTAATCCGGTAAATTTTGAAATAAAAAATGAACAGGATAAAATTTTCTTGGAAATGGAAAATAATGTTTCCGTTTTAAAATATTTTTTATGGCTATTATCGATTTTTACAATTTCCAATTTCGGCTCGCATTACCTTGTTGAACAACTGCATGCACCAAAATATTATTTTATATTATTTTATCTGATAATAGCTATTATAACTGCTATTTTGCTTTCCCAAGTTTTATTTTTTAAAGAAAAATACATCAAAATATTCAAGCCCGAAAAACAATTGCAAGAAATTTAAAAATACCTAAACAAAGCTATGGCAAGACTTGTTATTAAAAGGAATAAATGGTATGGAAATGATTGGATAAATCAGAAGTTATTATTGGATGGGAAAAATATCGGTTATATCGGAGAAGGAAAAACTTTGGTTATAGAAGAGGTAACCCCCGGAAAACATCAATTGTTAGCCAAAACAATATTGATGCGTAGTAATAAATTTGATTTTGAAGTAAAAAACAACGATGATGAAATATTTTTTGAACTGAAATATAACTATTCAAAATCAAAATATTCATTTTTTCTCTTTTTATTTTCCTTTTTAAATTACTTTCTTTTAAAATACGGAGCGCAATACATAGTTCATCTATTTCGGTTACCTGAATATTATATTTTGATTTTTATAATTCCTTTCAGTATCATTTTATATTTTGTATTGGGATATATCTTTTTTAATAACAAATTTTTAAAAATAGATTTTACTGATAATCAGTAAATTATCGCTCGTCCATAATTAAATTGTTTTCCCGATAAAATCATATAAAATATGATTTAATTTTCCTAAATTAGCCCACGATTAAATTAAAAAATAAAACTATGAAAAAAAGATCATGGGCAGAACCCTATAAAATCAAAATGGTTGAACCGCTTCGTATGCTTTCAAAAAAAGAACGAGAAAAAGCTATGGAAGAAGCGGGATACAATACATTCTTATTACGTTCGGAAGATGTTTATATCGATTTACTAACCGACAGCGGAACTTCGGCAATGAGCGATCGGCAATGGGCGGGAATGATGCTCGGTGACGAAGCGTATGCCGGCAGTAGAAACTTTTATCATTTGGAAAAAACCGTTCAAGATGTTTACGGATACAAACATTTGGTACCTACCCATCAAGGGCGTGCCGCCGAGCATATGATTTCAAAAATATTGATAAAACCTGGCGATTATATTCCCGGAAATATGTATTTCACTACAACAAAACTTCATCAGGAATTAGCCGGTGGAAAATTTGTAGATGTAATTGTGGATGAAGCACACGACCCCAACAACGAATATCCTTTCAAAGGAGATATCGATTTGAACAAACTTCAAAATTTGATAGATGAAGTAGGCGCCGACAAAATTCCCTATGTAGCAATGGCTACTACCGTAAATATGGCGGGGGGACAACCTATTTCAATGAAAAATCTGAAAGCTGTTAGAGAACTCACCAAAAAACACGGAATCGATATTGTTCACGACATGACCCGTGTAGCTGAAAATGCTTATATGATCCAACAGAAAGAAGAAGGATATCAAGACAAAACCGTTGCTGAAATCGTAAAAGAAATCAATTCCCTTACCGACCACGCCACAATGAGTGCCAAAAAAGATGCACTTGTAAATATCGGTGGATTTTTGGCAACCAATGACCCTAGGGTTTTTGAAGAAGCCAGAAATATGGTAGTAGTTTACGAAGGTTTGCATACTTATGGCGGATTAGCCGGACGTGATATGGAAGCAATGGCGATTGGGATAAAAGAATCCGTTATGGATGAACATCAAAAAGCACGTGTCGGACAAGTGCAATATTTGGGAGAAAAATTATTGGCTGCCGGAATTCCGGTAGTAAAACCTATTGGAACACACGGAGTTTTCTTGGATGCCAAAGCTTTTTATCCGCATTTGACACAAGATGAATTCCCCGCTCAAACCTTGGCAGCAGAATTGTATGTGGATTCAGGAGTTCGTGCTATGGAACGCGGTGTAGTATCAGCCGGTCGAAACAAAGAAACCGGCAAACACAATTATCCGAAATTGGAATTGGTGCGTTTGACTATCCCCCGTCGTGTTTATACCCAAGCACATATGGATGTAGTAGCCGAATCCGTAATTGATGTATTTGAAAATGCACACAAAGCCAAAGGATTAAAAATGGTTTACGAACCCAAATATTTACGATTTTTCCAAGCAAGATTTGAAAAATTATAACAATTTTTAAATCAAAACCTCAAAAAACCTTTAAGTATTACTGCTTAAAGGTTTTTTTCAATTCGGCCATATATATTTTTTTAAAATAAAAGTAAAATTTTGATTTATAATTAGTTGTAAAAAAATGATGAAAAAATTGTATTAACACACCCCCAGCCCCTCTCATAGAGGGAAGCTTTGAGGCAAATGAATCTATCCTTATCGGCATACGAGGATTTTTCGTAAAATTTGAAGTGAATGGAACGTAAAACTGTCTGCTGTTTGAGGTTACGTAAACATTGTATTTAGAAAAAACATTCAACCGAGTTCAGACAGTTTAGTGAAATGAACAAAAAATTTAGAAAAATAC
>JALSPZ010000026.1 GCA_026985675.1 Flavobacteriales bacterium | reverse complement strand
ATAAATATACAAAAATTTAAAACATAAATTGTTCCAAAAATAATAGAACCCGTTGTAGTTAAAGAAAAGTTAAAATTTTTTGATATTTCATCATAAAAATTGTTAAATAAATTATTTTACCAAAAAAAATTAAATAATGAATAAAATTCCGTTATTAGGTGAAAAATTTCCAAGAATGGAAGTCCAAACAACATTTGGTAAAAAAATATTGCCGGATGATTACGAAGGAAAATGGTTTGTATTGTTTAGCCATCCGGCTGATTTTACACCGGTTTGCACAACCGAATTTATTGCTTTTGCTAAAAAATATGAAAGTTTCCGTTTGATGAATATTGAATTGATAGGTCTTTCGGTAGATCAAAATTTTTCACACATCAAATGGTTGGAAATGATTAAAGAAAAATTTCATATTGAAATTCCATTTCCCGTTATTTCCGATACATCCGAAGGTGTTTCCAAGATTTTGGGAATGATTCATCCGGACAATGCCGGAACTTCTACCGTAAGAGCGGTTTTTGTAGTGGACCCCGATGGTATTTTGCGTTTGATGTTTTATTATCCGCAAGAAATCGGACGGAATATGGATGAAATTTTACGTGCCATTAAAGCTATGATGGTTACGGATACTTATGATGTGGCTACCCCGGAAAATTGGCCGAATAATCAAATGCTAAAAAGTAATTTGATTTTACCACCCCCTGTATCTATTGAAGAAGCCAAGCAGAGAATGAAAGAAGAAAACGGTTTCGATTGGTGGTTTTGCTATCGGGAATGGTTTAATAATTTTGATGAGATATAAGTTTTATAAATATTATATTGTAATACAATAAGAAAATATAATATTGCTATTAAAAATAAAAATACAAAAAACTTTACATCTGCTTTTTATTGATGTAATTTTGCATTAGAAATTTAAAAAAATAAATATTATGGAAGAAATAACAAGAATGCCGCTTTTGGGAGAAAAATTTCCCCAAGTAAAAGTTCAAACTACACACGGAGCAATGACCTTGCCTGATGATTATGAAGGAAAATGGTTTGTATTATTTAGTCATCCCGCAGATTTTACTCCGGTTTGTACTACCGAATTTGTTGCTTTTGCTCAAAAAGCAGATGAATTTAAAAAAATGGGAGTGGAACTCATAGGTTTGTCGGTTGATCAAGTGTTTTCACATATTAAATGGGTAGAGTGGATTAAAGACAAATTAAATGTGGAAATTCCTTTCCCCGTGATAGCCGATAGTGCCGAAGGAGTATCCAAAGCTTTGGGTATGATTCATCCGGGAAAATCAAGCAGTAATACCGTTCGTGCCGTATTTGTTGTAGATCCCAAAGGAAATATGCGTTTGATGATTTATTATCCGCAAGAAATCGGTAGAAATGTAGATGAAGTGATTCGTGCTGTAAAAGCTTTACAAATTTCAGATAAATTTGGTGTAGCTGCACCTGAAAACTGGCCTAATAATGATCTAATTGGTGATCATGTAATCATTCCACCTGCAACCGATGTAAAAACTGCCGAAGAAAGAAAAGGAAAAGACGGATGCTTCGATTGGTGGTTTTGTCACAAAGAATTATAATCCTAATAATTTTAATTTTTAATTAACCCCGATTTTTTCGGGGTTTTTTATATCATTTTGTCATAAACAAGACAAATGTTCAGTTTTTTATAATAAAACCAGACGAAAAGGCATATTTTTTTGTTAGGAATAAATTTTGTAAATTGATGTCCAAACAAAAAAATATAAACTATGAACTTTGATAAATTTACTATAAAATCACAAGAAGCGGTTCAAAAAGCAATGCAAATTGCACAAGGGCTTGGTAATCCGCAAATAGATAATGCTCATTTATTGAAAGCAATATTGGAAGTAGATGAAAATGTTACTCCACACCTTTTGAAAAAAATAGGTGTAGATGTTAACCTGTTAAAACAAAAATTAGAACAATATATAAATTCGTTACCCAAACAACAAGGAGGTAATGTTCAATTATCAAGGACAGCATCCAAGACTTTAACCGATGCTTTGAATTTGGCAGAAAAAATGAAAGATGACTATGTTTCAATAGAACATCTTTTATTGGCTATTTTGGATAGTGGAGACGACGCTTCTCGTATGATGAAAGAAATGGGTGCTACCAAAAAAGCTTTGGAGACTGCCATTCAAGAAATAAGAAAAGGTGCTAGGGTAACTTCTCAAAGTCAAGAAGATACTTATCAAGCATTAGAAAAATATGCTATTAATTTGACCAAATTGGCAAGAGAAGGAAAGTTGGATCCCGTAATCGGTCGTGATAAGGAAATCCGAAGGGTATTGCAAATTTTATCCCGAAGAACCAAGAACAATCCGATTTTAGTAGGAGAACCAGGAACCGGAAAAACTGCTATCGTTGAAGGCTTGGCTCATCGTATTGCCAAGGGAGATGTTCCTGATAATTTGAAAGACAAACAAATCTATTCTTTGGATATGGGGGCGCTAATGGCAGGAGCCAAATACAAAGGAGAGTTTGAAGAGCGTTTGAAGTCCGTTGTTAATGAAGTAAAAAAATCCGAAGGAGATATTATTTTATTTATAGATGAAATTCACACTTTGGTTGGAGCCGGAGGCGGACAAGGAGCTATGGATGCAGCTAATATTTTGAAACCTGCATTGGCTCGCGGTGAATTGAGAACTATTGGAGCTACAACTTTGGATGAATATCAAAAACATTTTGAAAAAGATAAAGCACTCGAAAGACGTTTTCAAAAAGTAATGGTGGATGAACCGGATATTGAATCATCCATATCAATTTTACGTGGAATTAAAGATAAATACGAGCAACACCATAAAGTTCGTATAAAAGATGATGCTATAATAAGTGCCGTGGAGCTTTCCAAACGTTATATCAGCGACAGATTTTTGCCGGATAAAGCTATCGATTTAATGGATGAGGCAGCTTCTAAATTGCGTATGGAAATTAATTCCAAACCCGAAGAATTGGATAAATTGGATAGAAAAATTATGCAATTGGAAATTGAGTTAGCAGCTATAAAACGTGAAGGAGATACCAAGAAAATTGAAGAATTGGAAAAAGAATTGGCTGATCTCAAAGAAGAAAGAAATCAAATTTATACCAAATGGAAAGAAGAAAAAGATTTGGTGGATAATATCCAAAATATCAAAAAAGAAATTGACCAAACCAAATTTGAAGCCGAACAAGCCGAAAGAGAAGGAAATTATGCAAAAGTTGCCGAAATACGTTACGGTAAGTTAAAAGAATTGGAAGATCAATTAAAGAAAGTACAAGATGAGCTTACTGAAAAACAATCCAAATCATCTTTGATAAAAGAAGAAGTAACGGCAGAAGATGTCGCGGAAGTAGTAGCTAAATGGACAGGAATTCCCGTTCAAAAAATGTTGCAAAGCGATAAAGAAAAACTTTTGAAATTGGAAGATGAATTGCACACGCAAGTCGTTGGACAAGAAGATGCCATTCAAGCAGTTGCCGATGCCGTTCGAAGAAGTAGAGCCGGATTAAAAGATCCGAATAAACCGATAGGTTCGTTCTTATTTTTAGGAACCACCGGTGTTGGAAAAACCGAATTGGCAAAAGCTTTGGCAAAATATCTTTTCAATGACGAAAAAGCTATGACGCGAATTGATATGAGTGAATATCAAGAGAAACACGCCGTTAGTCGTTTGGTGGGAGCGCCTCCGGGATATGTCGGATATGAAGAAGGTGGACAATTGACAGAAGCGGTTAGAAGAAAACCTTATTCTGTAATTCTTTTGGATGAAATTGAAAAAGCGCATCCGGATACATTTAATATTTTATTACAAATGTTGGATGAAGGTCGTTTGACGGATAATAAAGGAAGAACCGCAGATTTCAAAAATACGATAATAATCATGACTTCCAATATGGGAGCGGACAAAATTCAGCAAGCTTTTGAAAATGCAAAAACCGAAGAAGAAAGAGAAAAAGCTTCGGAAAAAGCCAAGGAAGAAGTATTGCAAGAATTGAAAAAACGGGTTAGACCCGAATTTTTGAACCGTATTGATGAAATCCTTATGTTCCGTCCGTTAAGCAGAGATGAAGTAAGAAAAATTGTTCGTATCCAATTGAATAATGTCAAAAAAATGTTGAAAGAACAAGATGTGGATATTGAGTTTACCGATAAAGTTGTTGATTATTTAGCTGATAAAGGTTTTGATCCGGAATTTGGAGCCAGACCTATTAAAAGAGTAATTCAAAGAGATATATTGAATGAATTGTCAAAACAAATCTTGGCAGGAAATATCAAATCGGATTCTACTATTTTGGTAGATTATGAAAACGGAAAGGTAGTATTTAAGAACAAATAAGAAGTTTAACTGCAATTAACACACACAAACACCAAGAAAGCGGATTGATGAATAAATCGATCCGCTTTTTTAATAGATATTTTGTGGCTTTTATTAGCGTCGGTATCACTATAAGCGACACCGACGCTTTATTTTCAATATTATAAGAACATTTCAACATAATTCTTCTTGCTCATTCGAAAAATTACTCGATGTGACTTCTCGATATATTCCATTTCCTGCATCAATGGAATACTCGAAGTGACAGTGTGTTGTAAAATAACGTGATGTCAGTTTGAGTGAAAATACGACGAAAGGAGTATTCTTTGTATCGAGAACTTTGTGTCGATAACAACTTATAATAACATAGTTATCGATACTCCCGAGGTATTCGGGATTTCTCATTCACTAGAAAAATCACTAGGTGTAACATTTTATAAAATACTTTTAGTGGGGTAAATGAATCAGAAGTTTTTTAATTTTGATTAAGCTTAACCTTCAAAATTTATGGCATACATAATATTTATATAATTAATAAAAATTTAACATTATGACATATTTTCTTTTATTTTTTTCTTTATTTTTGCCGCTTAAATT
>JALSPZ010000025.1 GCA_026985675.1 Flavobacteriales bacterium | reverse complement strand
TTTCCATACCATAACACATTATCCGCCAATAATAATCCGCCTTTTTTGAGCTTGGGAAATATTATTTTCAAATATTCGGGATAATTTTTTTTATCGGCATCCAAGAAAATCAAGTCAAACATTAAATCCATTTGAGGAATAATCTCTAAAGCATTACCCAAATACTGTTTAATCCGATTTTTGTAACCCGAAATTTCAAAATATTTGTCTTGCAAATATTTGAATTCATCGTTTATATCAATGGTATGAATAAACCCGTTCGGTTGTAAACCTTCTGCCAAACAAAGCGTTGCATAACCGGTAAAAGTACCTATTTCCAAAATATTTTCAGGTTGTTTTAGTTTGGAAATTAAACTGAGCAAACGCCCTTGATAACTCCCGCTAATCATTTGCGGCAATACGGTTTTCTGATAAGTTTCTTTTTCCAAATCCTTTAAATATTTTGGTGGATCAGTGGAAAATTGTTCTATATAATTTTGAATATTCGGATATATCATAAAAGTAAAAATAAAAAATCCCGAATAATTTTTATCCGGGATATATTCTTAAATAAATTTGTTATTATAAATTTTCCAATAATTTATTGATTCTTTCTTTTTCTTCTCTTGCCAAATCTCCATCCACCAAAATACGTCCGCTGTGTTCATCCACTACAATTCTGTTGCGTTCTCTGATTTCCAATTGTTGTTGAACCGGAATGGTGAAATAAGAACCTCCCGAAGCTCCTCTCTCAATGGAAACAACAGCCAACCCGTTTTTAAAATTATTTCGTAAACGGTCATAAGCTTTCAATAGCACCGGCTCAATGCTTTGACGTAATTCTTCTGCTCTGTTTTGCAAAGCTTCTTCTTGTTTTTCGGTTTCTTTCATCAAAGCTGCTAATTCTTCTTTTTTGTGTTTGAGATTTTCTTCTTTTTCGGCAATTATTTGATCAATCCCTTTGATTGTATTTTCATTTCCGGAATCATCAGCTTGAGTATAACCTTCAATTTGACGAGTCAACTTTTCTATTTCTTCTTGCACTTTTTTTATTTTTTTTTCAGAAAGCTGGATTTCCAATTCTTGATATTCGATTTCTTTACTTAAAGCCTCAAATTCACGATTGTTTCGGACATTTTTTTGCTGTTCTTCATAACGGGATATCAAGCGAACAGCTTCTTCCGATATTTGTTTTCTCTTTTCAATTTCTTCTTTAAATTGCTCAATACGATCTAACAATTTTTGTCTGCGTGTTTTAAGTCCCACTATTTCATCTTCCATATCATCTATTTCCAAAGGAAGCTCTCCACGTGTAAATTTTATTTCATCGATTTTGGAATCGATTAATTGTAAATCATATAATGCTCTTAATTTATCTTCTACGGTAAGTTCTTTTGTTTTTGCCATTTTTATAAATAATTGATTGGATTAGTATTTGTCTCCGATAAAGCAACTGCAAAATTACGAATTTTTTTTGTAAGTTGCTCAAATAAAAATGATTTTGTAAATTGTTCACTTTCAAAATGACCGATATCGGCAATTATCATTCGGTTTTCTCCTTGATAAAACTCGTGATATTTGATGTCGGAAGTAATATAAATATCTGCTCCTGACGACTTTGCCGCTTCGATAGCAAAAGCTCCCGACCCCCCCAAAACGGCAACTTTTTTAATCGGTTTTTGTCTCAAAGACGAATATCGGATACATTTTAAATTCAATTTTTTCTTTAAAAATTCCAAGTAGTCCAATTCATCTACCGGATGTTCCAACGCTCCAATGATACCTAAACCTATCTCTTGATTATCATTTAATAGCTCGAAAATCTCATAAGCCACTTCTTCATAAGGATGAGTTTCAAACAATGAATTCAAAATTTTGGTTTTTAAATGTTTGGGAAATATAACACTGATACGTTCTTCGGGCTCTTCTTGTCTTTTTCCAATTTCTCCTATATAGGGATTGGCTCCTTGGATGGGTTTATAAGTCCCTGTCCCCCGAATATTAAAACTACATTCTTCATATTTGCCTATTCTGCCGGCTCCCGCTTCAAACAAAGCCTTGCGGACTTTCTCGGCATCCGCAAGCGGCACATAAGTTACCAATTGTCGTAAGGTTTTAGGTTGTGGCAATAGAACTTTTTGATTTTTTAAATTCAATTGATCAGCCAAAATACCGCTTACACCAAAATATTGATTGTCCAAAGCCGTATGCATAGCATAAATGGCAATATCGTTTTTTATGGCTTTCATCACCACACGCTCTACGTAATTTTTTCCTGTAATTTTTTTCAGTCCTTTGAAAATTATCGGATGAAAACTGATAATCAAATTCATTCCTTTGCCAATAGCTTCATCTATAACTTTTTCGGTGGTATCGTGCGAAATCAATACGCCCGAAATTTCCTTTTCGGGATTGCCTACCAGCAAACCTGTATTGTCAAAATCTTCTGCATAAGCCAAAGGAACGGTATTTTCCAGTTCTTGAAGTAGTTGTTTAATTTTCATTGTTTTCTCGGTTTATTCAGCAAATTTAACCGAAATATAATAAATACATTTATCATCAACAAAATCAAACTCAAAACAAACAAGGCAAAACCAACATTTTTATAATCGGATAAGGCTCCAAAAACCAGAGACAATATGGCGGTTAAAAAAGTTTTATACAAATTTTGAGCAGACAAGACCGATGCTAAATATTCCTGTGGAACAACTTCTGCCAAATAGCCCGTTAGTATTGGTTTTCGTATATTCTCAACGATATAAATCCCTGCAAAAAACAATAATGCCCAATAGTAATAATTATTTAATTGCAACCAACCGGAGATGGTCCCGAAACTCAATCCCGACAATAAAGTAATTCCTACAATTTTATATTTTGATTTTTTTTCAAAATAACCTGCTTTTGATGAAGCCCAAGCATTGAGCATATACAAAATAAAATATAAAATTCCTATCCAAAATCCTTCTCTTTTTTTGTCATTTAAGTATAAGAAAAACGGCAAAGATAAAGCAATGAATTTCATTAAAAATTGTATATAATCTTTAATGGATTTCAAATATGCCGTATGAAAAGCACTGGAATGCATTATCGAAAAAACTTTGGGTTTGCGAAGCACCCAATACAAATCTTTAAAGGTTGAAAAGAATTTTTTATTGGATTTTTTACTTGATTTATTCAAATAGTTCGGATAAGACAAAATCAAAAATAAATCCAAGATATAGGGTATAATTGACAAAAGAAATATATTTTGATAATTCCCCGAATAGAAAACTATCAACCCTGCCAACAACGACGAGATTGCCGAGCCGCGTTGTGAACAAGCGCGTGTGTGTCCGTAATAATTTATTTTTTGGTCAAACCAATTATTTCGTTTCAAATAATCCATAATCATTGCCTTATGCGTTCCCGAACGAAAAGCATCGCCAATACCGTAAAGAATAAAAGCGAGTAAAAATATCCCATAAGAATTTCCGATATAAAACAGATAAAAAGACAAGATATAAGCCAAAAAAGAACCCGCCAAAGCATTTTTTCTGCCATATAAGTCGGCAATAATTCCGGTAGGAACTTCCAATAAGTTGGTAAGAATTTCTCTGATGGCATATAAGCTGCCTATTTCGGTATAACTCATGCCTTTACTTCTGAGATATAAAAGAAAAAAGGCATCGAAAAAACGCAAATTTTTCAAAAATCCGTAGAAACAGAATTTATAATATTGTTTATTTTTAGGAAAACTCACCTGATTGGTTTTTAATTGTGAAATTTACAAAATAAAAACACCCATCCCAAATAGAATATATTAACGTGAATTCGACGTAAGAAAAAATTTTTTATTTTTCATAAAAATAGACGCTTTTAGCTAATAATAAATAATAAATCCAAAATTTTATAATATTGTCTGTTAATTATTTAAATAAAATTTGTAACTTGTGGTTGGTTCACATAAAATTTAAAAGAAATGAAAAGAAAATTATTTTATTTATTTATTTTGATTTTCATTGGACGGCTTCAAGCACAAAATGATTTTCAAATGAGTTTTTCCAATGTTATCGGAGGGAGTGATTCCGATAAGGCATCCGGGATTATCAAAATTAATTCCGGTGATTTCTTAACCTTCGGTTATTACAAATCAACCGATGGAGATTTTAGTTCAAACCATGGTAATTATGATATTTTTGTCAGAAAAATCGATCTTTCGGGAAATATGATTTGGGAAACTGTCTTGGGCGGAAGTAATGCCGATTACATTTATGATGCAATAGAAGACGATAATGGTAATTTTGTTTTGGTAGGAACCAGTAAATCCAATGATAATGACATTACCGGAAATCACGGAAATTATGATATTTTAGTGATTAAATTAGACGCATCGGGGAACCTTCTTTGGCAAAAATCGTTCGGAGGCTCGGATGTGGATAAAGGAACTTCATTGCTTGGACTTACCGGAGATGAATATTATATTTTGGGATATAGCAAATCCATTGATGGAGATTTTACACTCAATTACGGAGGTTATGACGTATGGCTCATAAAAATTGATGCGATGGGAAATATTATCTCGAAACAAAATTACGGAGGTTCTTCGGATGATAAGTCTTTTAAAATTTATACGGGTTTTTCCGATTCATATATTATTAGTGCCTATTCAAAATCAAACGATGGAGATGTGCCTTCCAACCAAGGAAATTATGATTTTTGGATCTTTGAATTGGACAACTCGGGAACCATTACTTGGAATCATACATTCGGAGGATCGGGTATAGATAAAAATGCTTATTTGGCAATGGACCTTCCACTTTCATTAAATAAAACCAATGTCAATATGATCGGATTTAATCTTTTGGGAACTTCCAATTCCAACGATGGGGATATAATCAACTCTTATGGAAATTTTGATATTTGTATGATGAGTATTGATGATAGCGGAAACGTTATTACACAAAAAAATTATGGCGGAACAGATG
>JALSPZ010000024.1 GCA_026985675.1 Flavobacteriales bacterium | reverse complement strand
GCATACGATACAAACTGTGTTTTTGTTGCAAATCTATAATTTCCCGTAGGCGTCGTAGTTTTATATGGTGCGGAACATCATCCGCCAATTTTTTGGCACCCAAAGTTCCGGGACGAACGGAATAGGCGAACATAAAACCGAAGTCGTATTTTACGTATTCCATCAATTCCAAAGTTTTTTGGTGATCTTCTTCGGTTTCCGTGCTAAATCCTGCTATCATATCTTGTGAAATGGCACAATCGGGAATATATTTTCGGATATTATCTATAATTTCTTTGTATTCTTCCACCGTGTGTTTTCGGTTCATCAATTCCAATATTCTATCACTCCCCGACTGAACCGGTAAATGGATGTGCTTGGCAATATTGGGATGTTTTGCCATCGTTCGGATAACGTCCAAACTGAAATCTTGCGGATTGGAAGTGGAAAATCTGATGCGTATATCGGGAAATTCGGTTGCCACTCTATCCAAAAGTTTGGCAAAATCCACTGCATTTTTTCGGGCTTCTTCGCTTGCTTTATCAAAATCCTTTTTTAATCCGCCGCCATACCAAAGATAACTGTCCACATTTTGCCCCAAAAGCGTTACTTCTTTAAAATTTTTGTTTTGCAGTTCTTTTATTTCCTTTATAATACTTTCGGGGTCGCGGCTTCGTTCTCTCCCGCGAGTAAAAGGGACAACACAAAAAGTGCACATATTATCGCATCCGCGGGTAATGGAAACAAAAGCGGAAACACCGTTAGAGTTCAACCGCACCGGTTCGATATCGGCATAGGTTTCTTCTTTGCTAAGCAATACATTGATGGCTTTTCGTCCATCTTCCAATTCGTTGATCAAATTGGGTAAATCACGATAGGCATCGGGACCTACTACCATATCGACCAATTTTTCTTCTTCTAATAATTTTTCTTTCATTCGTTCGGCCATACATCCCATTAAACCGATTTTTGTTTTAGGCTTGTTTTTTTTCAGAGTATTAAAATGTTTAATACGGTTTCTTACGGTAGTTTCTGCTTTTTCACGTATCGAACAAGTATTTATCAAGATCAAATCGGCTTCGTTCAAATCGGAAGTTGTATTGTATCCTTGTTTGGAAAGTATGGATGCTACAATCTCGGAATCGTTCATATTCATTTGACAACCATAGCTTTCTATATAAACTTTTTTATGATTAAAAGGATTTTGTCCGGCAATCAAACTTTTGCCTTGTAATTTTTCATCTATCTTTTTCGTTGTATTATCTCTATTCATCAATTGGATATTAAATTTTGTGCAAAGATAAAACTTATAGGGATATGTTTCAAAAGTTACTCGTTTTACTTATAAACTTTTGTATTTTTGTTAATTAATTCTTGTTAATATGCGTATCATTTTATTTTTATCAGTCATTTTAATGACATTCTTTTCTTGCACCAAAAATTTGGATTTTGATCAAACCCGAGATTTTGAAGCTTTTCCGGTTATTGAAGGAGATATGTTTTATATGGATATATATTCGACCAATCTCATCGACAGTCAAGGAAATTTTCGTCAATTTATTTCGGATACTTTGGATTTTAGCATTTTTAATGATGCCGAAGCTCGTAATAATTTTTTACAAGCCGAAATTTTTATAAAATATTCCAATAGTTTTCAACGTCGGTTTTTTACCCAAGTATTTTATATAGACGAAAATCATCAAATAGTGGAACAAGACACCTTGGATGTTCAACCTGCATCTCCTGCAATTGTTGAAGGAGAAAATATCTATGAATATACCAAAAGTTTAAATCCTAATTTCGTTAATTTCAGAAAAATTGTTTTGAAAATTGAGGTTTCACCAACTGATATTCCCGTAGAGGACAAACATCTGCATATACAATCCAAAGGAAAATTTTATTTAAGAATTCATTGATTTATGAAGAAGATAGCTATTGTCATTTTACTACTAATAAGTTATAAGGGTTTCGGACAATTTCACGTGTTGGAATATGATTTTAATTCGTATGCTCAATCCTTACAGTTCAACCCCGGGACTAATTATCCTTACGAAAAACTATTTTCGTTGCCACTTTTGGGACAAACTTATGTCTTTGGCGGAAATACCGGTTTTTCTTTGGCTGATTTATTTTCGGAAGGTGGTAATTATAATGAAAAATTGACAAGAGTAGCATCAAATCTTAAAAATACCGATTTTGTAAATGCCCATTATCATCAAGAGATTTTTACTTACGGTTGGACAGACGATTTGGAACGTTTTAAGTATTTCGGGATGTATTGGGAATTTGATCATTTCAATACCATCCCGGGAAGTTTTGTTCGTTTGGGATTGGAAGGTAACAGTCCGCATTTGTTCGATATTTACGATGCTCGATATATCAGCACTCGAAGCGAATTTGTTCAAACGATGTATTACGGAATGAACAAACAAGCCAATTGGCAGCTCAATGTAGGATATCGTATAAAACTATATTCCGGAATAGCCAATGCACAAAGCATAAACAATCAGGGAACTTTTTATACTACGGAAGGGCAAAATAATTACTATGAACATCATTTGGAAAATGTAAATTTAGGTTTCTATTCATCGAGTTTTGATGAAAATGCAGAAATTTCCGATATAATTAATAAATTTCTTTTCAGTAAAAATTTCGGTCCGGGTTTGGATTTGGGATTGACGTATAAATACACCGACCGTTTGCAATTATCCGCAGCCGTATTGGATTTGGGTTTTATTTATTACACTTCAAATATAAGAAATTACACCGTCAAAGGTTCTTATGTTTATGAAGGAGCCAATATTCAATTTCCGGAAAATTCTTTTATTGATTATTGGAAAGATATCAAAGATAGTTTTAACGAGCAAATCCAAGTGGGAGAAAATAAGAAAAATTATATCTCTTGGCGACCGACTTCTGTTTATGTCGGATTAAAATACGGCTTGGAAGATTTAAAACATCCCGAATGTAAAGATTTCTTAAATTTAAAAGACGAATACACTTCATTTTTGGGTTTTACGGGATTTTATCAATACAGACCTTTTAAAAGCGTTTATTGGGGCACAAGTTTATACTATCAGAAAAAATGGTCAAAATATTTTCAGACCAAATTTAATCTAACAGCCGATAATTTCGGATTTGCATCCGTTGGTGCTGCCATGGTTCTAAATATCAAAAGGTTGCAATTATATTTGGCTGCCGATAATTTGATAGGTCTTTCCGATTTGAGTGCTTCAAAAAAACAATCGGTTAGTTTGGGGTTGAACATTATAAAATTTAAATAAAACTAAAATTATTCATAGATTTTCGTAATAAAAAATTAGTGAATAATTCGAGTTAGCGGACTACTATATACAAATAAGCCAAATAAATCAAAATATAAACCGTCCCTTTCCACCAACCAATTTTATTACGTTTTGGCAATAAAGCAAAAGGAATTAGCATAATAGCAATAAATAACATCCAAATAATATCGGAATTGATAAGCTTCATATCTTGCACGTGAATAGGTTTAATCATAGCGGTTAATCCCAAAACCGAACCTATATTGAAAATATTGGAACCTATAAGATTTCCCAATGACAAATCTTTTTCTTTTTTTAAAGCAGATATAATAGATGCTGCCAATTCGGGAATACTTGTTCCGATAGCCACGATACTTACCCCGATAATTCTCTCGCTTACTTCTAAATATTTAGCCAATTCAACAGCTCCCTTAACCAACAATTCGGCACCTCCCCAAAGGGCAACCCCGCCAATAATTAACCATAACAAAATTCTGTAAATTGAAGATTGTTCAACATCCTCGTCAATTTCGTCCAATTCATCCAAATCCATTTCTCCATCCAAAGAGGAGTTTTTAATAAGCAGATAAATAAAAAGGATAAGTAAGATAAAAAGGATAACACCTTCGGTAAAACTTAAAACCAAATCGTTTTTTAGAAACCAATAAACCAACAAAGACATTAAAACCATTGCCGGAATATTAAATTTATAGGAAATACGCTTGATAAAAATAGGCGTCAAAATAGCAGTTGCTCCCAAAACCAAAGCAATATTGGCAATGTTTGATCCGACCACATTACTCAAAGCTAAATCGGGATGTCCGTCCCAAGCAGCGTTTATACTGACCAAAAGCTCCGGCAATGAAGTGGCAAAGGATACCACCGTCATTCCTATAACAATTCTGGATAAACGGAATTTTAAAGATAAAGCTACGGAAGCTTTAACCAAATATTCTCCACCGACAACCAAAAGAACAATGCCGGCAATTAAGAAAAATATAGACATATATTATAAATTTTACTTGCAAAAATACAAAAACAAGATAAATAAGTGATTATAAACAAAAAGCCGCTCATATTAAGCGGCTTTTTATGTGGTACCTCGCAGAATCGAACTGCGGACACAAGGATTTTCAGTCCTTTGCTCTACCAACTGAGCTAAGGTACCCCGTTGTTTGCGAGTGCAAATATACAAAAAAAATATTTTGACAAACAAAAATATTTTGAATTATTTTTTTAAGAATTATAAATTGTTCCTTTTCAAAAAATTCCCTATCACCACAGGCATTTCCTTCTTATTTTCAACATAACTCATATGACCTTCACTTAACTCGATATAATCCACTTCCTTACATCTTTCCGCCAATTCCATAATTTTTTCCGGATCAATCAAAGGATCTTTTTTCCCAACCACCCACATTTTAGGATATCCCGAACGACTACAAAACAATTCAGAACGGTCTTTACGCAGCATCATACCTTTTAAAGCTGCTATAATATTTTCAGGTTTCATTTGTGAAGCTTCTGCTACCAATTTTTCAATTTGTTTTTTATACCTATTCCGATTGTCCGGTGCAAAAAAACTGGGAATAGCAGCTTTTATATAAGCCAAATAGTTTGCTTCAACCGTTTTAATGGCTCTCTCACGAGCTTTTTTCTTTTCTTCACCATCGGAAAAAGGATGAGAATTAAGCAAAATAAG
>JALSPZ010000023.1 GCA_026985675.1 Flavobacteriales bacterium | reverse complement strand
CATATTTTATTATATCTTTGATTTGTTCTTGTGTATAATAAAGACCGTCGGAGGCTTTGGCTGACAGTTGAGGATATTTTTTTATTTCTACTCTAAAACCTTGATCGTCGGATAAATGCCAATGAAAAATATTGAGCTTGGCTACCCGCATAGCATCCAAGTTTCTTTTGATAACATTGACCGGTTCAAAATGTCGTGAGACGTCAATTAATAGTCCGCGCCAAGCAAAACGCGGATAATCTTTTATTTTGATGTTATGAAAATAGTAATATTCAGATGTGTTTTCAAGCAATTGCAAGAGTGTTTCAAAAGCATGTATAATTCCCAAATCGGTTTGGGCTTTCAATAAAATTTTATAATTTCTTATTTCTATGGTATAGGATTCATCTTCTTTTAATTTAAGTTGAGATTTCTTATCGTATTTTACTTCTACTGTATAAATAGTGTCTCCTATAATTTCGGGGAAGCCTTTTTTTAGGAAAATACCGGTTCTATCGCTTAATCTTCTGAGAAATTTCGTAGCGGCGGTTTTTATTTTGGGATTATCATCGGGTATTCCGACAGTAAAATTATCATCAATTTTCAAAATACCTTTTAATGTATCGGCTTGAACGGGTAGGGGCATGATATTTTTATAAGCTGGAATATTTTGGGTATAAGAAGTTAAAAGAAAGAAAAAAGATATTAGAAATAAAATTAATTTTTTCATTATTACAGCTTTATTATACAAATATAAAAAAACGGGGAAATTATCCCCGTTTTTAATGAAACAAAGTTTAATTTCCGATTATTAGAAATTACTTCCGGTATCCCACCAAAGTCTTGTGCCTCCATTGTCAGGTCCTCCAAGTTTTTGGATGGCACCTTGAACACCGTCAGGGTTGGTTGAATATTCACTAATTACAAATGGAAGTCGTCGGATTTGGATATTGGTATCAATTGTTCCTCCACTTTGATTACTAACCACCGGGAAAAGTTTAGGATATCCGGTTCTTCGGAATTCACTCCAAGCTTCCATTCCTTCAGGGAACATAGCTATCCATTTTTGGGTGATTATTTTTTCTAATTTTTCTTCATTGCTTGCAGCATTATCCCATGCAATGGTAACATTGGTTAAAGCATTGATATTATTTGAATTATTTACAGGATCAACATAATTCATAGGAGTTGATGTATTATCACTAATATAAGCAGGAGCTGCGTCTCCAACACCATATTGCGAAAAGGATTTTGAAATACCTGTTTCATAATTGGTTTGGGCATCTCCGGCTCCATTCCAACCGCGTAAGGCAGCTTCAGCTTTTAGGAACCAAACTTCAGCAGCAGTCATTAATTGGATATATGTACTGTTTATGATATCATCTCCGATAGTGGAAAAACCTACATAATCAGCTTTTTGAGCCAATTCATCTGTATAATTTGACATAAGAGGAAGTCCGCCTCGAATACCTTTTATTTCTCCGGGAGACACCGTTGATTCTTTGAAATAATGAGGTAATCGTGGATCATTGTAACCTCTCATAAATGATTCAAGACTGGCATTCATACGAGTGTCATTCCATGCACAGCAAATAGTTTTTAAAGGATGGGTTAGGTTTCCTTTTACTATAAAACTTTCGGAGTTTGATTCTATTAGACCTTCGGGATTTGCCAATGCTTTTTCGCCTTCTAATTTAGCTTTAGCAGGATCAACCATGGCGATTCGGATGGCTAATCTTAAACGTAATGAATTTGCAAATTTCATCCATTTATGATAATCTCCACCATAAACCATATCAAATTTTGTAAATTTATTTCCATCGATATCTTGAGATAAAATATTTTGTGCTTCATCCAAATCTGCAAAAAATTGATTATATGCTTCTTCTTGAGAATCATAAGTACTAGAGGTAGAAGACTGACCGAAATTAGAATAAACAATGGGTCCAAAAATATCGGATACCCTGTGCATAGCTTCTACTTTTAAGATTAGAGAAACAGCATAAAAATTGTTACTATAATCTTTTAATTCTTCAATTTTTTTGAGATTGTTCATCACTCTGGAATAAGCAACTACCCAAATATGATTGTTCCAACTCCCAACCAAATTATATGTATTATTATTTTGTCCGGCTCTAAAAGGACGTGGTGGAGTGAGATATCCACCATATATGTCGGCATTTAGATTTTGTTGTAGCTGAAATAAAGGAGAATATTCATAAATATTTTCAAATACAGGTTTGAATTTGGAACCTATGATTTGTAAATCAGCTTCCAATTGTTTATCTGTTATTTGATTAGGGTCATCATCAATTCCATCAAAATCTTTTTTACAAGACTGGAATGTTAAACTGAAAAGTCCTAACATAATAAGGACATAAATTTTATGTATTTTTTTCATCTTTTTCATTTTTTAAAAAGTTAGATTTAGATTTAAACCAATACTTCTAGTAGAGGGAAGTGCAAAAACATTTACACCTTGTAGAGCATTTCCGGTATTATCGGTTATGTTGGGATCATGAGGTGATTTTTTGTAAAAGAAAAATAAATTGTTGCCAATCAAAGATATTTTAGCACTTTTAATATTCATTTTATTTAAATGATTCAATTTATAGCTAAGTGCTAATTCTGCTAATCGGAAATTAGTAGCGCTATAAACATATTCACCTGTAAAACCGGCTCTACCACCTGCAGCTCCATAATATTGTTGTGCAGTTAAATTGGTTAGGGTTCCATCAGTTTTTCTTACTTGAACCTGTCCATTTTCAACTTCACGCAAGGAATTATTACTTGCTCCTTCAACTATAGCTTCCGTCATATCTACAACTACTCCTCCGACTTGTCCATCTATAAGAAAATCTAATCCAAAGTTTCCGTAGTTAAAAGAGTTGTTCCAACCCAAAATTAAATCCGGATTAGGATTACCAACTTTTTGTAAACCATATACGACATCGTCAGGGTGTTCATCATCAATAACAAGTGCTATACTTCCATTATTATCTATATCAACAATAGGATTTCCATCGCTATCTTTTTTGACAACCTTGGCATAAACATCTCCGAACGAACCTCCTTCAACCAAATATGAAGCAAAAGAATTAGGACCGGATGGTGTAAGGGTATATGTATCTATTTGCACGCCATCAGCAGGATTACTCAAAGAAATTATCTTGTTGATATTTTTTGAAAAATTAAATTGGGTTCTCCAGTTCCATTTTTCATTTTGAATGGGTTTTCCGAAAATAGAAACTTCAAAACCTTTGTTAAGAATTTCACCTGAGTTTACACCTCTTTTTATATATCCTGTAGAGGTTGGCACATCAATAGGTAGATATTGATCAACGGTACTGGTATGATAGAATCCTATATCAAAACCATATTTATTGTTTAGAAATCTCCATTCGGTTCCAACCTCATAAGAAGTTTGGGTTTCAGGTCTTAGGTTTTTTAATGGTAAAAAGGGTTCAATCGGGGATAATCCACCTCCAAAAACTATTTCACGATGAGGATTTCTGGTTCCTGCGGGCACATCACTACCTACTTGTGCGTAGGAGGCTCTTATTTTGGCAAAAGATACTTTATCTCCCAAATCAAATAATTTATTAAGTATTCCGGTAACACCTATAGAAGGATAAAAATAAGAATCTGCTAATGCAGAACTCCAATCATTTCTTGCAGTTAAATCTACATATATTTTTTGTTTGTAATCAAAAGAAGTACTGGCAAAAACAGAAAAAACATTTTTCCTTCTCAAGTGTGTAGCAAAGGAAACTCCGGGATTTGCATTGAAATTTTGAAAAGCAAAAACATTAGCAAAATATAAATCGCCATTTACTCCGGAATCGGCATTAAAAGAATTATTTTCTGAATAGACATTACTACTACCTAAGATTGCATTTAATTTTAAATTATCAGAAATTTGATAATTTATATTTGCCAAAATTTGGCTATACCACTGGCTGATATCATAATTATTTACAATATATCTTCCGTTATAAGCCGAAAGTGTCGGATCACTTGTTGCATAAATTTTTCGGTTGTATTTAATTTTTGAATCATCAAAAGATCCTTTGACTTGTAAGTTTAACCAGTCATTAACCTTATAGTTTGCTTGTAAAGAAGTTAAGATTTTATTATTTACATCTTCTGTAGGATTTCTATGAAGAATCCAATAAGGATTTTGTTCGATGTCTGAAGTGGCTCTCCACCATCTTTGTCTCATTAATAATCTATTGGGATCATATTCTTCGAAATTTTTCCAATCGCTTAGGTTTCCTTGGGCAGGATCAAAATTATATACTCCAATTAATGGATTAAAATATAAAGCGGAAATAGGTCGGTTATTAATTTTTTGACGACTAAAAAATACACCTCCTACTAATTTAAGTTTATTATTGAATAAGCCTGCTGTTTCTTTCAAATTTAAGGTGTGTTGGGTTAAGTGATTGGTTTCAACAATTCCATCAGCACTTGTGTTGGAGTATGAAAAGTAGGTTTGTGCTTTTTCATTTCCACCGGAAATACTGGTAGAAAAAATATTGGTTTTGCCAGTTCTAAAAAAACTATTGACATTATCTTTGGCTTTGCCTCCAAATTTCATGAAATAGGATGCTTTATCCATAGTAAAACTATTGGATACATTGACTTTGAAATCTCCAGCTCTACCTTTTTTGGTTGTAATTAATATAACACCATTTAAACCTTTACTTCCATATAAAGCGGAAGCAGAGGCACCTTTTAATACGGAGATACTTTCAATATCGTCTGGGTTGATTAAAGATAATACATCACCACTATCTCTGTTTCCTCCATTTTTATCACCGAATGTACTTTTGGGTTCATAAGGACTCGGGTTGTTTAGAGGAACACCATCTACAACATATAATGGTTGATTGTTCCTTGTAGAGCTATTACCTCTCAATAAAACTTTTACAGAACCACCGGCTCCGGAGGAATTTCTTTTAATAGTCAAACCGGAAATTTTTCCTGATAAGCTATTAATAGGATTGGTTTGTTTTACCCGTTGCAG
>JALSPZ010000022.1 GCA_026985675.1 Flavobacteriales bacterium | reverse complement strand
AGCGAATCCGATAATTTCTCCATCATCTTTTTCAACAACCCAAGCCTTGAATAAGTCTTTTTCATCTTTCATTTGTTCCACGGTATTCGTAACTTTTTCCGGGGCTTTTTCAAAAAGTGCCAATTCCTTTATTAAAGAAAGTATCTTCGGAAAATCTTTTTCCCGGGCTTGTCTAATTTTATAATCTATTGATTTCATTTAATCCTTCAAAATATTACGTGATATAACCAATTTTTGAATTTCGGTTGTCCCTTCGCCGATAGTGGTCAATTTGCTATCTCTATAAAATTTTTCTACGGGAAAATCTTTAGTATAGCCATAACCACCGTGAATTTGAACCGCTTCGGTTGAAACTTTTACACTGACTTCGGATGCATACATTTTTGCCATAGCGCCCAATTTGGTCAAATTTTGCTTAGTATCTTTCAAATAAGCTGCTTTTCTCAATAAAAGTTCGGATGCTTCTATCTCGGTTGCCATATCTGCCAATTTAAAAGCAATGGCTTGAAATTTACTAATCGGTCTGCCGAATTGCTCTCTTTCTTTGGAATATTTCAAAGCGGCTTTATATGCGCCTTTGGCAATCCCGAGGGCGTTGGAACCAATGGAAATCCTTCCGCCATCCAAAATTTTAAGCGCCTGAACAAATCCATCTCCTACTTCCCCCAATATATTTTCTTTGGGGATTCGACAATTGTCAAAAACCATTTCGGCGGTTTCCGAAGCTCGCATACCCAATTTGTTTTCCTTTTTTCCCGAGTAAAATCCCGGAGTTCCTCGCTCTACAACAAAAGCAGTGGCATTTCGCCTGGCTCCTTTATCTCCTGTTCTGGCCAAAACTACCGCGACTTGACCCGATTTTCCATGCGTAATGAAATTTTTTGCTCCGTTTAGTATATAATAATCTCCATCTTCAACAGCAGTTGTACTCATACTTCCGGCATCCGAACCTGTATTATGCTCGGTTAAACCCCAAGCTCCTATCCATTCACCCGAAGCAAGTTTGGGCAGCCAACGCATCCGTTGCTCTTCATTACCAAATTCATAAATATGATTGGTACATAATGAATTATGCGCCGCTACCGACAAGCCGATGGAAGGGTCCATTTGGGACAATTCATCAACAATTGTAACATAATCTTGATAGGAAAGTCCCGAACCTCCGTATTTTTCGGGGATGACAATTCCCATGAAACCCAATTCTCCCAGTTTTTTAAAAACTTCTACCGGAAAAATCTGATTTTCATCCCAGTCCATATAATACGGAGCAATGTATTGTTTATTAAAATCTCTTACAGCTTGCGCAATATGTTGCTGCTCTTCGGTCAATTCAAAATTCATAGTTTGTTATTTTTGTCAAATATAAATATAAAAAATTACAAGTAAAATTTTACTTGTAATTTTAAACAAACGATTTTATTTTTATAATATTATGGTCTAAAAACTATTTTTCTCATACGTAAGCTTTGGGGAGTAATTTCCAAATATTCATCATCCCTTATATATTCCATAGCTTCTTCTAATGAAAAATTTATTTTCGGTGCTATTTTCATACTTTCATCGGAACCGGATGCTCTCATATTTGTCAATTTTTTTCCTTTGGTCAAATTAGCCGTAATATCCTTATCACGTGTATGTTCACCTATAACTTGACCTATATAAATTTCTTCACCGGGTTCCACAAAAAATCGTCCACGATCTTGCAATCTATCCAATGAATATGCCGAAACTTTCCCTGCATCCATCGATACAATGGCACCTTTATTTCTTTCGGGGATATCCCCCTTGAAAGGGGCAAATTCCCGAAAACGGTGGTTCATAACAGCAGTTCCGGCTGTTGCCGTCAGAATGTTATTTCGTAATCCTATTAACCCTCTGGAAGTAATATCAAATTCCAGATGCATAACATCTCCTTTGGGTTCCATTGCCAATAAATCTCCTTTTCTGCCGGAAACCAACTCAATAACTTTTCCGGAATACTCCTCGGGAACATCAATAACCAAAGTTTCATAGGGTTCATGTTTTTTTCCGTCAACTTCTTTAATTAATACTTGTGGCTTTCCCACTTGCAATTCATAACCTTCTCTACGCATGGTTTCAATCAGTATGGAAAGATGTAAAATTCCCCGTCCAAAAACATTAAACTTATCCTCCGTATCGGTTTCTTCCACACGTAATGCCAGATTTTTTTCGGTTTCTTTCATTAAACGATCTCGTAAATGTCGGGAAGTAACAAATTTTCCTTCTTTTCCGAAAAAAGGAGAGTTATTAATAGTAAAAAGCATGCTCATTGTAGGTTCGTCAATGGATATACGAGGCATAGCCTCCGGCTGATTAATGTCTGCAATAGTATCTCCGATTTCAAATTCATTTAATCCGACAATGGCACATATATCTCCACTTCTTACTTTTTCAACTTTTTCTTTTCCTAAACCTGAAAAAACATATAATTCCTTTACTCTTGATTTTTTTACTTCTCCATCTTTATTTACAATGGCAACTTCTTCGTTCAAATGTATATCTCCTCTAAAAACTCTTCCAATGGCAATACGTCCGACAAAATTAGAATAATCCAAAGAGGTTATTTGCATTTGTAAAGGTCCTTTGTGATAAGGAGCTTCGGGTATATATTTTACAATGGCATCTAATAATGGTTTAACTGTCCCCGTTGGTTCTGTCCAGCCTTCTTCACTCATCCAACCTTGTTTTGCACTACCGTAAATAGTAGGGAAATCCAATTGATCTTCTGTTGCTCCCAAATTATACATCAAATCGAAAATCTGTTCCTGCACTTCATCGGGCTTACAATTCTCTTTATCTACTTTATTAATTACCAATATGGGTTTTAATCCTAATAAGAGCGCTTTTTGCAAAACAAAACGTGTTTGAGGCATAGCTCCTTCAAAAGCATCTACTAATAATAAAACACCATCGGCCATTTTTAAGACTCTTTCAACTTCGCCACCGAAATCAGCGTGACCGGGAGTGTCAATTATGTTTATTTTTATATCGTTATATTCAACCGATACGTTTTTGGACAAAATGGTAATTCCACGCTCTCGTTCCAAATCATTGGAATCCAATAATAAATCTTTGTGTTCTTTACGTTCGTCCAGCAGTTTACTTTCATGGATAATCTTATCCACCAGTGTGGTTTTCCCATGATCAACGTGTGCTATAATTGCTATATTTCTAATGGATTTCATTTAATAAATAAGTTTAGTCAATATAAATCGACAATTAAAAAATTCAAGCTGCAAAGATAGTCTTTATTTTTTAATGCTTTATTTTTATTTTATCCAAGTTCAATGTCTTTCATATATCCAAATGTTTTTAATCATAATGTTTATAAAATTTTTTAAAATTAATTTTCTAACTCATTAGCAATTTTGTTTTTATCATTATTTTTATATTTTCATTGAAATATTTGTAAAAAATAAAAGAAATACACTTCATAACAAACAAATAATCATTGATTTTTTTTAAATTCAAAACCTTTAACTAAAAAAATTCAATATATGGTACCAAAAATTACAACCCTTAGCGGTTATTTACATGAATATCAAAAAAGTGTTTCAAATCCTGTTGGATTTTGGTCAAATATTGCCGAAACTTTTTATTGGCATAAACCTTGGCAAAAAACATTGGAATGGGATTTTAAAAAGCCTGAAATAAAATGGTTTATTGATGGTAAGCTCAACATTACCGAAAACATTTTTGAAAGGCATCTTTTCTTACGCGGAGATCAAACCGCTTTAATTTGGGAACCCAATGACCCGAATGAACCCAACAAAAGTTATACTTATCGACAATTATATGAAGAAGTAAACAAATTTGCCAATGTTTTGAAAAACTTGGGAGTAAAAAAAGGAGATCGTGTAGCTATTTATCTACCGATGATTCCCGAATTAGCAATCAGCATGCTTGCTTGTGCCCGAATTGGTGCAATACACTCCATTGTATTTGCCGGTTTTTCCGCCAAAGCATTAGCCGACCGAAATAATGATGCCCAAGCAAAAATTCTTATTACGGCTGATGGTGGATATCGTGGGAAAAAAGTTATCCCGTTAAAAGAAACTTCTGACGAAGCCTTAAAAATGTCCGATAGTATTGAAAAAATGATAGTGGTCAAAAGAACCGGACAAAATATCCAAATGAAAGAAGGAAGAGATCTTTGGTGGGATGACTTAATGAAAAATTCATCAAATGAATTAAAAGCAGAGGTTATGGATGCAGAAGATCCGCTTTTTATCCTTTATACCAGTGGTTCCACAGGCAAACCCAAAGGAGTTTTGCATACAACCGGTGGTTATATGGTTTATACGGCTTATACTTTTAGAAACGTATTTCAATATCGACCGGGGGATATTTATTTTTGTGCTGCCGATATCGGTTGGATAACCGGTCATTCCTACATTATTTACGGTCCTCTTTTGGAAGGGGCAACTACTGTTATGTTTGAAGGAATTCCAACCTTTCCCAATCCGGATAGATATTGGCAAATTATAGAAAAATATAAAGTCAATGAATTTTATACTTCTCCAACTGCTATTCGGGCTTTATTGGCAGAAGGAGAAGAATGGGTGGATAAATATGAAATGCCAAGTTTAAGAGTGTTAGGCACGGTGGGCGAACCCATAAACGAAGAAGCTTGGCACTGGTACCACGACCATGTAGGAAAAGGTCGATGCCCGATTGTAGATACTTGGTGGCAAACCGAAACCGGAGGGATTATGATCAGTCCGTTAGCGGGAATTATTCCTACTAAACCTGCTTATGCAACACTTCCATTGCCGGGAATACGACCGGTTATTGTGGATGCCAATGGAAAAAAACTTTACGGAAAAAATGTTGAAGGAAGTTTGTGTATGGAATTTCCTTGGCCGGGTATGGCAAGAACTCTATGGGGCGATCATGAACGTTTTAAACAAACTTATTTCAGCACTTATCCCGGTATGTATTTTACAGGTGATGGCGTAAAACGTGATGAAGACGGTTATTATAGGATCCTGGGGCGT
>JALSPZ010000021.1 GCA_026985675.1 Flavobacteriales bacterium | reverse complement strand
AAATTATTATTTTCTGTTTTTATTTTACTGCTATTTTCTTGTAATAATAAAAAAACAAGTCAGCAAGTTATTGAAATACAAGTGGATACATTGGAAAGTTACCCGGTATATTATGAATGTAAAGCGGAAAAAACTCCCCAAGATCAAATGAGCTGTTTGACCAATAATTTATCGTTTTTTTATGCCTATCATCTTTCCAAAACTTTTCATAACAAAATCAAAAACAGGCAAGATACCGTAAAATTGCAATTGGAATTGGATACATTGGGCTATTTGGGTTTGAATTCTATTACACATACCAACAAAGAAAATTTACAAAGGATAGATTCTGTGTTTCAAGCCATTACCAAAATGGTTCCCAAAATAGAACCTGCCCGTGCGCAAGGAAAAAAAGTATTTTTTAAATTTAATTTACCCGTTATTTTAAAAAACTGATTTTATGACCAAAGAACAAGCCAAAAAACGAATAGACGAATTACGAAAAATTTTGAACGATGCCAATTATCGTTATTATGTTTTGGCACAACCTACCATAAGTGATTACGAATACGATCGCTTGTTGGAAGAATTACAAAAATTGGAAAAAGAATTTCCCGAGTTTGACGATCCCAATTCTCCAACGAAAAGAGTAGGAGGCGAGCCGGTCAAGGGATTTAAAACCGTCAAACACAAATATCCGATGCTTTCATTAGAAAAATCCTACAATGTGGATGATATAAAGGACTGGATCAAACGAATTAAACGATTGGTAAATGAAGATTTTAGTTTTTGCGTGGAATTGAAATATGATGGCGTTTCGTTAAGCAACCGATATGTCAATGGGAAATTGGTGCAATCCTTAACCCGTGGTGACGGAATTGAAGGAGATGATGTTACACAAAATGCCCGAACCATCAGAACTTTGCCTTTGGTATTGAAAGGAAATGATTATCCTCCGGAAGTTTTTGTAAGAGGAGAAGCTATGATTGCCCGTGAGAAATTTAAAAAAATCAATGAACAACAGGCAAAAGAAGGAAAAACCACCTATATGAATGCCCGAAACTTGGCAGCCGGAACATTAAAATTGTTGGATAGTAAAACAGTAGCCCAACGAGGATTGGATTTTATTGCTTATTTTATGTTGGGAGAAAACTTGCCGGTGGATAATCAATATGATGCACTGAAAAAATTGGAGGAATGGGGATTTTTTGTGCCGCACGATTATAAAAAAGCAAAGGATGTGGATGAAATTATGGATTTTATCTTGGATTGGGGTGTCAAACGTTTTGATTTTCCTTATGATACCGATGGAATTGTTGTAAAAGTCAATGAGTTTGCCATACAAGAAAAATTAGGTTATACCGCCAAAGCTCCCCGTTGGGCTATGGCTTATAAATTTCCTGCCGAGAGAAAACTTACCCGTTTGATTTCCGTTGATTTTCAAGTGGGCAGAACCGGAAAAGTTACGCCCGTTGCCAATTTGGAACCTGTTGAATTGGCAGGCACTATTGTTAAGAGAGCTACCTTGCACAATGAAGATAATATTAAAAAATTGGATTTACACGAAGGCGATTATGTTTATGTAGAAAAAGCAGGGGAGATTATTCCGCAAGTGGTTGCGGTTGAAAAATCCAAGCGTAAACCCGGAGCCAAACCCATTGAATTTGTAAAAAAATGTCCGGTTTGCGATACACCTTTGGTCAAGATTGGTGCTGATTATTTTTGTGTGCAATCATCAAATTGCTTACCGCAAATCAAAGCCAAGATAGAACATTTTGTCAGTAGAAAGGCAATGGATATCGAAGGATTGGGACCCGAGACCATTGATTTGCTTTTGGAAAAAGGATTGATACACGATGTAGCCGATTTGTATGATTTGAAAAAAGAAGATTTGATACCTTTGGAACGATTGGGAGAAAAATCGGCGGAAAATATTATTAAAAGTATAGAAAAATCCAAAAATCAACCATTTGAAAAAGTTTTGTATGCTTTGGGGATAAGACACGTGGGCGAAACTACCGCCAAAAAATTGGCACGTCATTTCAAAAGTTTGGATCGTTTGATGCAAGCAAGCAAAGAAGAATTGGAAAAAGTTGGCGATATTGGAGAAAAAATCGCCGAAAGTATTCAAGATTTTTTTAAAGATCCGGAAAATATGTCAATCATCAATCGATTGAAAGACAAAGGATTAAAATTTGAATTAACCGAAGAGGAATTGCCAAAATCCAATAAATTGCAAGGAAAGAAATTTGTTATTTCAGGCACTTTTGAACATTTTTCAAGAGATGAGCTTAAAAAAAGTATTGAGGAAAACGGCGGACAAAATGTAAGTTCGGTAAGTAAAAATACCGATTATTTATTAGCAGGAGAAAAACCCGGTCCCAGCAAAATAGAAAAAGCAAAAAATTTGGGAATTCCCATAATTTCCGAAGCGGAATATTTGGAGATGATTGGGTGATTCAAGTTTATTTTTTAAAAAGTTTATTTTCGGTTTTCTTTGCATCTTCGATTACTTTTTTAGGAAATTTACATAATTCCAATATTTTTATTGCATTACGTGTAGTCAATCTACCTTGCTTAATTTTATGGTCAAAGACTATTTGATTACTTACAACTTGTTCCGAAAAATGATACAAGTCGTAATTATTTTTAAGCAAATCCGTCAATTCTATATCGTGAGTGGAAACCAAAACCATATCTTTTGGTGTGTTGAGATAATTTAAAATGGCTTTTCCGGCAGATATACGTTCAATTGTATTGGTGCCTTTGAAAATTTCATCCAAAACAAATAAATTCGGAGAGGAGTTTTCTGTAGCTTCCATCAATTTATTTATTGCGGAAACTTCTTCCAAAAAATAACTTGTTTTTTGTAAAATATTATCGGAAATACGTATGGATGTATAAACTCTGAAAAAAGGAATTTCAAATTTTTTTGCAAAAGCAAATCCCAAGGTTTCGGACAAAATACTATTGATGGCTATTGTTCTGATAAATGTTGTTTTTCCCGACATATTGGAACCGGTCAATAACAGACTTTTATTGCTTAATTCTATATCATTTGGAATGCATTTTTCAATTAACGGATGAGTTACTTCTACGATATTTATTTGTTTTTTATTGATAAATTCAGGCTTACAAGTCGTGTGATTTCCCGCTTTTATTGACGCAACGGAAATAGCACTGTCAATTTCTCCTATAAATTGAAACATTTGGTCTATACTATTGTTTTTTATCAGAATATCGTCGATAAAACTGTAAAATATAATAGATTCAAAATTGAAAATGATTTTGAAAATTTCAGTAAAAATCCAAAGGAATATTAAAATTTCATTGCTCAATTGTTTTTCAAAACCGATAAATTTTGTTTTGAGTTGTATTTCTTTTATTTTATTGATAAAACTGATGTTTGGAAAATGTTCTTTAATTTCGGGTAATAATAGTAATTTTTTACTGACAGATAAACTCTTATCTAATTGATTGATAGCACTTAAATAATAATTGATGTAAGCTTTTGTTTTATAATGCAAAATGGAATTTATAAGAAAAATCGGGATAAGCCAAAGAAAAAATATAGGTTTATAAATTCCGGCGATTATTATTATAAGTGATAAAACAGCGAGAGGAATTAAATATTTTTTATACGTGGGTTTATCTACTACTCCATCATTTATGAGTGCTTCCAAATCATAATTTGAAAGGTGGTTCAGTTTGATCAATTCCGATTGACATTGTAAAGCCAACTTTTTATTTTCTTGGAATTTTTTTACCAAGCGAGTAAAATTTATCAATTTTTCTTGGGGGTAAATTGTGCGTATTTTATAATACAAATATTGTTGTCCTATTTTGGACGATGTTCTATCGATAAATTTAAAGACTTCATCTAAATCCAAATCGTTTTTTATCTGTTCATCGATTATATGAAAAGCTTTGTTTTTGTTAGATGTTTTATCAAAATAAAGGCTGATTTTATCATAATTGAAATATTCATTTGTTTTGGGTTTTCCCCAATTTGATTTCAAAAAATCATTAAGTTTCTTATAATATCGCTTTTTTATTTGATTATTAATTAAGCGAAATATCAGGATAATTATTAATAAAATCAGTAGTAGTTGCATTTATACTATCTATTTTCGGGTGCTATTTTTCCATTTTTCAAAATTTGTTCAAATGCATCGGCATTTATTTTTTCCGAAGGGAATATTTTTATATAAATATACGATAAAAATCAAAAATTAAAAACAAAAACAAGTGTTTCCACCACTTTGTGTGCTGTCAAATCTTGGATTAACAATAGTATTGTAAATAGAACCGAAAGAATAATTTAAACCGACGCTAAAAAAGTAGTCATAACCGGATTGCAATTCTTTTTGTGCCAACAAAGTTTCTTCCAAGCTCAAATCGCCGGCTGCAATATTTATTTGATTGTGTGTGATGGAATAATTTCCATTTACCCTGAAATTCAGACCTTTGGCTATACGAATATCTACACCTGTTCCAAAATCAAAAGCATTTAATTTGGGATCATTCAAAAAAGTATGATAGGAAATCGATCCGTAAACATTCCCCCATTTTTGCACAAAGCTTCCAGTGATATCCAAATCCAAAACAGGCAGCAATTCTTCGGTTTTGTTATAAATTGTTTTTTCAAAATATTTATTGTATTTACCCCCTAATATACCTGAAAAAACCAAACTTTTTTTGGCATTGTCTTTATAGGGAAAAATATCGTATTCCATTCCGCCGGAAATAGTGATTTGGTGCTCATAATTTCTATATTTCGAGCGTAAATATTTCCCGAAAAATCCATAACTCCAATGCGAATTGATGCTCAATATTTCATTTATTTTTGATGAAACCCATTCTTGGTCAGATTTAATTATATTGCCGTTAAATTTATACTCTTGGGTGTTTTTCCCATATTGCATTTTAAAATAAAATTTATGCGTTTTTTTCACTTGTTTTATATTTAAATATCCATTAATATTTGAATTTTTATTGTTACTGCTACCATTTAACCATAGATTAGTTCCCAATTTAAAAATCCAATTATTCCATCTGTCTTTTTCTT
>JALSPZ010000020.1 GCA_026985675.1 Flavobacteriales bacterium | reverse complement strand
AAACAAATCGATAAGAATTTTATCAATCAGATTTATAGACTTTTACACCAAGAGAGTTTGAAAATTCAGCATCAGGTTTTTAAAGAAAAAGAACAAGAATGAAAGGGCGTGTTTACAAATCAACCGGCAGCCATTATTTGATAAAAAACGAAAACAACGAATTTATAGAGAGTAGAATTCGCGGGAAATTTCGTATCAAAGGTTTAAAAACCACCAATCCTGTTGCCGTTGGAGACTATGTAGCATACGAAATGGATAAAGATAATACAACCGGAGTGATTACACATATTTATCCCAGAAAAAATTATCTCCTGCGTCGCTCGATAAATTTATCCAAACAATACCATATTCTTGCTTCAAATATTGATCAAGTATTTGTTGTGGCACCGGTTATAAATCCCGAAACCACCACTACTTTTATCGATAGAATTTTGGTAACAGCCGAAGCCTATGATATCCCCGCAGTTATTCTTATCAACAAAATAGATTTGGTCAATGGAAATCCCGAATGGGAAAGAAAGAAAGACGAACTGAAAAAAATTTATATCCAAGCAGGCTATCCCGTTTATGAAATTTCGGCTGAAACCGGATATAATGTCGATAGATTAAAAGATTTGATGAAAGACAAAACTTCTATGTTTACAGGACACTCCGGCGCCGGAAAATCAAGTTTAATCAATGTGGTTAATCCGGGGTTAAATCTAAAAACCGCTGAAATATCGGAAGTGCATAAACAAGGTAAACACACAACAACCTTTGCCGAAATGTATGACTTGGAGTTTGGTGGACAAATTATAGATACGCCGGGTATTCGTGGTTTTGGAATTATAGATATGGAACCTGATGAAATTGATTCCTATTTTCCCGAAATTTTTCAATTGAAAAGCGAGTGTAAGTTTAATAATTGTAAACATATCAATGAGCCCGGATGTTCAGTAATACCCGCAGTAAAACAAGGAAGTATTCCTATCAGTAGATACAATTCTTATTTACAAATTTTGGAAGAGGTGGAAGAAAATGGACAAAACCCTTACAGAACCAAGAAATTTTAGTAATTTAGCCCGTTTGAAAAATTGAAATTATGATTGCAAAGAAAAAACAAAAAAACTGGAACGAAATCAAAACCAATGATTCTTGGCAAATTTTCAAAGTGATGTCCGAATTTGTCGAAGGTTTTGAAAAAATGAATAAAATAGGTCCTTCGGTTACGATTTTTGGTTCGGCACGTAGCAAAAAAGATAGTGAACATTATAAAATTGCCGTTAAAATTGCCAAGAAACTTGCCAAAGAAGGTTTTGGTATTATTACAGGCGGCGGACCGGGAATTATGGAAGCCGCCAACAAAGGGGCGCAAAAAGGTAAAGGGGCATCTGCCGGTTTGAATATTATTTTACCATTTGAACAAGAAGCCAATCCTTATATCGACCCCGATAAACTGGTAGATTTCAAATATTTTTTTGTGCGTAAAGTAATGTTTGTCAAGTATGCGCAAGCTTTTGTGGTAATGCCGGGTGGTTTCGGAACGCTCGACGAACTTTTTGAAGCTTTAACACTTATTCAAACCAAAAAAATAGATAAATTTCCCGTTATCCTTTTTGATACGAAATTCTGGGGAGGACTGATCAATTGGATTAAAGAAAAATTGGACAAAGAATATCATTATATCAGCCCAAAGGATTTGGATTTGATACACCTAACCGATGACCCGGATGAAGTTGTAAAGATTATCAAAGATTTCTATGAAAAAAGAAGTCTCCGTCCGAATTTTTAAAATTATTATTAACACACACAAACTATATAAAATAAATGAAAAAAATTGGGTTTTTCACTGTTTTTTTACTGTCAGTATTTATCTATTCTTATGGGCAGAAGACTATTAAAATAATGTCTTATAACCTATTAAAATTTCCGAACGGAACTTCTATCAATCGCATTGATGATTTAAGATATATTCTCAATCAAGCCCAACCCGATATTTTGATGGTATGCGAATTACAAAACGAAAGCGGAGCCAATACCATATTAGATGATTGCCTGCAAACTCCCGACAATCGTTATTCCGCTGCCGGTTTTGAATATAATCATTCGGGGAGCTATCAAGACCTTAATCAAATGCTTTTTTATAACAATCAAAAATTTGAATTGATAGACCAATCTTATTTGACGACGGCTGTGCGTGATATAGATTATTACACCCTGAAAATGAAAACGATAGATACGGCAACCAACCCCATTTATATTGAAGTTTATGTTGCACATTTCAAAGCCAGTGACAATCAATACAGTGAACAAACTCGTGAAGATATGGCACAAGTTTTTGTCAATCATCTCAATCAAGTGCCTGCCAATCATTATGTTATCTTCGGTGGAGATTTGAATTTATACCGTTCTACCGAAGGAGCTTATCAAAAACTGATAGACCCGAATAATCCCATTGTAATGATAGACCCAAAAAATCCACAAAGAAACACACAATATTGGAGCAATAACACGAATTTTACAGCCATTCATACGCAATCCACTCATACACAAGGAGGTAATGATTATGTGGGAGGCGGATTGGACGACCGTTTTGATTTTATCTTTTTATCTGAAAATTTCTTTACTTCCAATACTTTTTATTATGTAAACAATTCTTATAAAGCTTTCGGAAATAATGGAAATTGTTTCAACAAAAACATCAATGATAGCTCTTGCAATGGATTTTACGATATGACACTTCGCCAACATTTATACAATATGAGTGATCATTTGCCTGTTGTATTAACTTTGGAAACCACTTCCACATTATCAAACCCGGAGCTTTCTCATAATTTGGATATTCGTTTTAGCAACGGAAATATTGTTTACAATGATATAGCTTTCACAGGCGATTTTGATTTTTTGGAAAAAGTTGAAATATTTGATATCAGTGGCAAAAAAGTTTACGATAAACACAATTATTTCAAAAATCAGCCGATAAATTTGCAAAACATAAAAAAAGGGATTTATTTTGTTCGGTTAATAGTAAATAATCGTCAAAAAATTCTAAAATTTGTCAAGCAATAAATTTTTATTTATACTTCTTATTTTCTTTGGTTTTTCCGTAGGGCAAGCACAAATTAGAAGCTTATCGGATAGTTTGAAAATAGAATTTTTGTCCGGCGGTTCCATAAAAATTAAGCAACAATCTATTATCATTAATCAAAAGCAGAACAAATCCGATACAATCTTTTTTTATGCTTGGCTAAATGCTTATTCCCATAAAAGGACACCACTTGCCAAACGATTTCTCGAAAATTACGATATGAATTTTCATTTTGCCGGAAAAAATAAATTGGGAGCTTTTGAAATAGACAGTATTTTTATAAACAATAAAAAAGTTGAAGCATTTTTTTTAAAAAACCAACCGGATATTTTTGCAATAACTTCAACCTTACCGGCAGGCGACACCATTAAATTCTGTGCCTTTTACAAAATCAAATTACCCAACAAAAAATTTACAGGTATCGGTATTGATAAAAACGGAAATATTTTGCTCAAAAATTTTTATTTGAATCCACTACCCTATTCTACGCAAAAATATTCCAATCTGAATTTGGACGACCAACCTGAATTTTTCCGGAAAATTTTCATTGAATTGGAAAATATCCCTTCTACAAAAAAAGTTTATTCCAATTTATCAATACAAAACCATAAATTATACGCAAAACAAGCCAACAAAACAATTCTGTTGATAACCGATAAAAAATATGAAAAATTTTATCATAACAATTTGACAATAATTCTACCCGCTCAAAAAATCATTCCGTTTGAAAAAAAGCAAATTTACATCGATAAGGTTTTGGGATTTTATGAAAATTTATTAGGACAATATCCCGAAAATAAAATACTTATAACATCCAACGATTTTTTAAAAAATCCCATTTACGACGCCGGTTTAATGCCTTCATTTATCAATCCGTTTTCCAAAGAATTACGTTATGAACTCAATTTATTGCATCAAATAGGCATACAATTCGCTCAAAAAATGCAAATCGACAAAAGAAAATATCCTTGGATGTATTTTATAGTTTCGTCTTATCCCGAATTGGCGTATTTGGAAAAATATTATCCCGATTTGAATTTATTAGGAAAATTTAGCCATTATAAACTTCTCCGCTACTATTATTTCTCACAATTAAAAATTTTAGACAAATATCCGGGATATTATTTATATATGGCGCGTATGAACAAAGACCAAAAACTTAATACGTCAATGGATAAATTGGCAAATTTTAATTTGGATGTGGCTTCGCCTGCCAAAATGAGTCTGGGCTTGAATATGCTGGCTAAACAACAACCCGAAAAATTCAACTTTAATCTGAAAAAATTATATCAACAATCCGTAACTCACGAGACTTTACCCAAAGATTTTTTTAAAATTTTTCATTTGAAAAAAAATCATTGGATGATGACCTATTTAACCAGTAGAAAAAAATATGATTATAAATTGAAAAAAATCAGCAAAAACGATAGCACGTTACAATTGAAAATAATAAACAAAACCGACGGGGAAATTCCTTTGGAAATTATCGGGATAAAAAACAACAAAATCGTTTATAGACAAATGTCAAATCCCATAAAAAACGATAGTGCAATCAGCATCAAGGATAGTTTATCTATGGACTGGGTGGGCATCAACTACTTTAATCACTTTCCGGAATTACAAAACCGGAACAATTTTAAACGTTTGAAAAAGGGAATTTTAGGCAAACCTTTGCAAATCAGATTATTTCAAGATGCAGAAAATCCGTTGAAAAATCAAATTTTTGTCAATCCGTTCTTTGAATACAATTACTACGACGGAATTATTCTGGGAACACAAATCTATAATGCCAAGATATTGCATAATCATTGGAACTATTTTATTTCGCCCGGCTATTCAACCAAGGCTAATACTTTATCGGGAAGCGTATCTTTCAATTACAGACAATATTTTGAAAACATGAAACCTTATGGTGTAAAATACGGATTTTCAGGAAGTTATTATCATTACAATCACAGTCTTATTTACAAAAAATTCAATCCGTATGTAGATATCCAATTTCGGTCAAAAAATATTCGTAA
>JALSPZ010000019.1 GCA_026985675.1 Flavobacteriales bacterium | reverse complement strand
CTTTCAATTCTTTTTTGATTTTGTTTTTTTCCTTAATCAATTTATAAGAATTGTAGATAAACATAGTGCTAACGGTCGCCAGAAAAACGATTAAAAACAGAGATATTTTCTTTTTCATTTTTTAATAATTTTATATTAGACTAAATTATAAAAAAAGCGGGAATTTTTGTCCCGCTCTATAAAATTTGTCATATTTGTTTTCTCGCTTGTGAAGCCACTATTCTATCATATAAAACCAGCCCCAGAATTGTGATCAAACCTATACCTGCAATAGTATACCATATTTGGCTTGGATGATATTGTTCCCATAAAAACTGTGTCAATTGATCCGGCGTCATATGAAGTTTATCTGCTGCATCACGTATCAAATCGTTCTTAGAATATTCACCGGATAATGAAAGATTTTCTATTCCATGATTTTTTGCATAATGTTTAATATTCTTAACGATAGGAGACCAGTTTTTAATTTGTTCATTTGAAGGAATAAATTTTAAAACTTCTTCAAGGTTCATTCCTTTTAAAGCTTGTAACTTTTCAATGAATTGCTCACGCGTTAATGGTGTTCCTACTTTTGGAAGTTCGATACCTCTTTTTGATAATTCACGAGCTAATATACTTACTTTGTCGGCATATTTTTCATATAAATCACCGGTTATCCATTTAGTTAAGAGATTAGCAGCTGAAATGGGGAGAAAATAAGTTCCCATATAAAGAGCTTCTTTTCCTTTGGGAGAAATTTTGGCGATATAATCCGAAAATTTGGGGTTGGAAGTCATTTCTCCAATAGCAAAAATAAGAATTCCCAAAATAGTATAAAAAACATTATTTGTATAAAAAGACAGTGCAATACCTATAATTGCAATTAGAATACCACTCATCATTGCACTAATAGCTTTCCATTTGAGTATTATTGTAGAAATCAGCATTTGGAAAACTACAATAAAAAAAGCATCCAGGTTAACAATCATCTCCGGATTAACACCGCCTTCTTTGTTTTTAAAAAAGTTAGCAAACCATTGGGGAATATAAGGAGCTTTATCCATCCATTCTCCCAGAGGTTTGGTATTTACCCAATCTTCTATAAAAGTAGGAAGTGTATAAAATAATTGATTAAACATTAACCAAAATCCTATCATAATAATTAACAAGACAGTTAATTTCATATCCGATAAGGCTTCCCATATATTTTTAAAAGATTTGGATATGGTTTCACTTAAAGAATCGGTATTTTTTTCACGGTTCGGTTCTTTAAATACAAATAAGACCAATAATAAATTAATAGCAATTGCAGAAGCAGCCATAATAAAAACAATCTTCCAACCGAATTGATCCCTTAATTTGGCTGAGAATAAAGGTCCGAAAAAACCACCGATATTAACCATCATATAAAAAACACCGAAACCAAAAGATGAATTTCTTTCATCGGTCGATTTGGTAACTATTGCAGAAGCTACCGGTTTAAACATCGCTGCTCCTACGGCTACCCATAAAAATACTAGAAAAACGCTGGTATATGAGGTTACTTCTCCCATAAAATAATAACCCGTTCCTAAAATTACATAAGCTATAATCAAAGAAAGTTTATATCCTATTTTATCGGCTATTGCTCCGGTTATAATAGGTAATAAATAAAGAATAGCCGTAACATAAGACATTATTTCTCCTTTCTCTATATGCGAAAAGCCCAAAGCTCCTTCATCTGTTGAACCGGTTAAATACAATGCCAAAACGGCAAACAACCCATACCAAGCCCAACGTTCAAACAATTCCATTGCACTTGCGACCCAAAAAGGTTTGGGAAAAGATTTTAATAAACCTGCAAATCCTAATTCTTCTTTTTTATTCATAATTTAATTTTTTTAAATTTTTAAACAAACCCTGTCAGTTTATTAACTCAACAGGGTCTGCTCATCATAAAGATAAATTTTTTAATATTAATGTATTCCTTTCATTGCTTTGTTTAATAATGGAGATAAAAGTAATACTATTAATCCCGAACCAAGCATGACCCACATAATAAATGGGTAAAGTTCAATATTATGTCCATTTTTATTTAACCCATGCAAAATACTTTCCAACATACCTGCTAAATAATTACCTGCTGCAAAACTTGCCATCCATAATCCCATAACAACAGAAATTAATTTTCTAGGTGCTAATTTTGTAATCATAGACAAACCTATTGGAGATAACATTAATTCTCCTAATGTCAAAATAACATATACAGCCACTAACCAAAGAGGAGATACCTTTATCCCTGTTCTAGCCAAATGGTCGGCTTGTGTCATTACAAAAAATGCCACAGCTCCTAAGAATAAACCTAATGCGAATTTAACAGGAGTTCTGGGATTTAATTTCATTTTATCCAATTTAAGCCACATTACAGAAAAAATTGGTGCAAAAATCAAAATGGCAATAGGATTAATATTCTGAAACCAAGAAGCAGGAATTTCAGGTCCTTCGGAGAAATAACTCAATAATGATAAAATACCAAAACCTATAAGACCATATCCCGAATATTTTTTAATTTTATTTGCACTGTCTATTTTATTGGAATCATCAGAGTATATAGTGGTGTATATTGACCATATCCAAATCAATAGCGAAACACCTGCCAAAATACCCCAAATTTTTAAATTATCAGCTATAAAACCTGGCAAAGGGAAGCCCGAAAGTTGTCTATCGGTGTTTTCTTTTGCAAAAAGATTCATTGTTCCTCCTGCTTGTTCAAAACCTGCCCAAAAAGCAACATTAAAAAATGCTAAAACCAAAATCACAACCATACGTGACCATTCTTCTGCTCCATTTGTTCCTTTATAAACTATATATGCTAAAACCAAAGCACCTAAAATTAATCCAACTGTTGATAAAATACTCGTTACTTTATCAGGTAAAGCTGTCCAAACCAACATAATTCCCAAAGTGGAAAGGATTAATAAAATAGCATAAATAAAAATATCTTTCCAATCTTTACTATCCAATACCATTTTATTCTTACCGGTATTCGGTGGCAAACCCTTATCTTCTAATGTATTTTCATGCCATCTCATCCATAAAACACCCAATAACATGCCAATACCGGCAGCCAAATAACCCCAACCCCAGTCTACTTGTTCTCCTAATGCTCCTGCAATGAAAGGTCCCATAATAGCACCCAAATTAATACCCATATAAAAGATATTAAAAGCCGAATCTTTACGAGGGTCATTATCATCATAAAAATCGCCTACTATTGTGGAAATATTCGGTTTAAAAAAACCATTACCTATAATTAATACGCCTAAGCCTAAATTAAATAAAAATAATCTCGTTTCGTGATCCAATGAATGAGCTAAAAATGCACTTGCCGCCAATAAAAATTGACCCACAGCCATTACCAAACCTCCAATATAAACCGTTTTTCTTTTTCCCAAAAATTTATCAGCTACCCAGCCACCTAAAATCGGAGTTAAATATACCAAACCTGTAAAAATTGCATAAATTGCTAATGCTTCTTCTCTATTAAGTCCAAAGCCTCCTTTTACTAATTCGGCGGTTAAATATAAAGTTAATAAGGCACGCATCCCATAATAACTAAACCTTTCCCACATTTCAGTAGCAAATAAGGTATAGAGTGCCTTCGGATGTTTTTGTTTTGTATTTTCCATATTCTATTTTTTTTAATTTTTATCTATAATAAATTATTATCTTTTTATAAATTATTCAAAATATAATTTAACATCTTATGATACAGATGATTACGTGTTTTCTTTCCGTAAATTCCGTGATTTTTATCCGTATAAATCATTTCATCAAACGGTTTGTCGTTTTCTTGTAAATTTCTTGCCAATCGCATCGAGTTTTGAAGGTGAACGTTATCGTCACCACTTCCGTGAACCAAAAGAAATTTTCCTTTAAAATTTTTTGTAAAAAACAAGGGCGAGTTTTGGTCGTATCCTTCCGGATTTTCTTGGGGTGTTTGCAAATAACGTTCGGTATAAACGGTATCATAAAAACGCCAATTGGTAACCGGTGCTACGGCTATTGCCAATTTAAATACATCATTTTTTTTCATTATGGCATTACTCGCCATAAATCCACCGAAAGACCAACCCCAAATCCCGATTCTGTTTTCGTCAATATCTGCTCTGCTTGCCAAATCCTTGGCAACTTTTGAAACATCTTCCAATTCCAATTTTCCCAATTGTTTATAGGTCAATTTCTTAAATTTTGCTCCTCTTCCACCGGTTCCTCTGGGATCAACGGAAACTACCATATATCCTTTTTGAGCCAAAAGAAAATGGTAATAATCGTTTGAAGAGTTCCAAGCATTACGAACCGTTTGAACATTAGGTCCGCTGTATTGATAAATCAAAATGGGAGTTTTCTTAAATATTTTCTTAACGGGTTCAATAAAATATGCGTTAAGCATTGTGCCATCCGCTCCTTCTACTTGTGTATAAACCTTTTCGGGCAATTGATAATTTTTAAGTTTATCTATTAAAGCTTTATTATCCAAAATCGTATCCAATACTTTTCCGGTCTCTGATAAATTTACCGTAAAAGTATAAGGAATTTTCGTCGTAGAATAAGTATTGATAAAGTATTTATGATTGGCACTAAATTCGGCATCGGAAGTTCCTTTTGGAGGTGATAAGCGTTTTTTATTTTTTCCTTTGAGGTCGATACTGTAAATAGCTCTGTTTAAACTTCCGGTTTCGGTGGATTGATAAAATATTTTTCCCAGTATTTTATCATAGCCGTAAAAATCCGTTACTTCCCAATTTCCTTGGGTTATTTGCCTGATTTTATTTCCTTTGGCATCATATAAATAAAAATGATTATAACCGTCTTCTTCACTGGACCAAATAAATTGTCCGTTGGGTAAAAATGTTAAATTATCGATAGTTTCCAAATCGATATAAGTATTGCTTTTTCTCTCCACGATAATCCCGCTTTTTTTGAAATTATCATTATATTTATATAATTTCAAATTATTTTGCAACCGGTTTAAAGTAATAAAAGTTAAACAATCCGGATTATAAGTCCATTTAATACGGGGCAAATATTCAAATTTCTCTTTGATAGGAATATTTTTCAAACTTTTATTCTTCAAATCATAAACATATAAAGATACTTTTGAATTTTTTTCTCCCGCTTTGGGGTATTTAAAACTTTCAACCTTAGGATACAAGTCTTCACCATATTTTATCATTGAAAATTCGGGGACTTCCGATTCATCAAATTTTACAAAAGCTATTTTGGTTCCATCCATGTTCCATTCAAAAGCTTTGGAATAGCTGAATTCTTCTTCGTAAACCCAATCGGGCAGTCCGTTTATGATATGATTTTTCTTTCCGTCATAAGTAATTTGAAAGGTTTTGCTAGTTTTCAAATCCTTATAAAATAAATTATTATCTTTTACAAAAGCCACTTTACCACCTTGCGGACTAAATGAAGCTTCTTGCACAAAACCTTTGTTTAGCTTTTCCAAACGCTTGGTTTTTCTATCATAAACATAATAAATTGCACGAGTGGAATGCCTGTAAATCGATTTTACTTGCGTGGCTATTAAAATTTTGGTTTCATCGGGTGAAAATTCATAATTAAAATATCCTACAAAAGGAAAATCTTTGGTAGTAAAAGCTGTTTCGGTTTTTTGTTGTCCAACATAATTATAAATGCCAATTTCATAAGCATTATAAGCACGATTGATATCCAACTTGGAATACTTATCGCTCTTGGGCATTGCTTTTAATCCGTAGAGATATTGCGGTCTAAAAGTTCCGCCCCAAATATCATCTATTGTTATGGGTTTTTGTGCTTGACCAACAAAGCTGAGAATAATCCACAAGCAAAAGAGTATTTTTTTCATACACTACCAAGAATTATAAATTTTTCCGTGCCAAGGTAATAATTTTTTTTCATTTTCTCTATCTTAAAAGTTCATTTATGCCTCCTTCTCAATTCAAACTGATAATTTTCAAAGTATCCAATTGCGCTCTTGATTTTAACCATTTTTGTAATTTATTGATTTCCTTTCTTTTAGTCCGATAAGGCAATCGGTGGTTCCAACGAATCATAAAAACAGGCAAAGTATCAGTTTTCTTAAAATCGGTATATAGAGTTTTTCCAAAACTTACTTCTTTGATCGCCGGAAAAATCATCTTCATTTCTTTGGAAATTTGTGCAAATGGTATTTGCTCTTTTTTAAGTTTTTGTTGTAATTTGTTGACTTCTTGTGTCAAACGATTGATTTGTTCTTTTTTACTTTCCAACAATTGTTTGTTTTCCTTAAAAAGTTTTTCTAAAATTTGTTCCTTAACTTTTTCGGATATATTTTGCTCTATTTCCGACGATTTATCCGCCGATTGATAAACATTCATTTTTACTTCTTTCAAATCATAATCTTTGAGTTTTGATTGCCAAGCTTTGATAACCGGTTCCGGAACCATCTCACCAATAAGATATAAATCAATGTTTTTTTTAAACGGGTCGATATTTGTCTTGATAACTTGTGTTCCTTCATATTTTATTTCTTTTTTAATAAAATCATTTGCCGTTCGTTTAAAAACTTCTTGATTATACATATCCACAAAAGAAAGAATACTGGGAATCATTACCAAAAAAGCCAGAACATATATAAAACGGCTGATACGTCTTCTTTTGGCAGAATTGAGATATCTTGCCACCGGAAAACGTAAATATTTAATGACAATAAAAGTTGCCAAGGATATATAAAAAGAATTTATCAGTAACAAATACATAGCACCGGTAAAAAAATCATATTGAGAAGTTGCCAAACCAAATCCCGCCGTGCAAAGCGGAGGCATAAGCGCTGTGGCAATCGCCACTCCCGATATAACATTAAAAAATCCCTTTTTGGTCAGCGCTACAATTCCTGCCAATCCACCGAAAAAGGCAATCATCACATCAAAAAAAGTAGGTGATTTACGTGCCAATAATTCGGATGAAGCCGTATCAAAAGGTGAAATTTTAAAATAAATAAATGATGTTATAATGCTCAATGTAACCATTACCAAGAAATTGATAGCCGATTTTCTAAAAGTTTCGATATCGTTCGTCCCAATGGAAAATCCGGCACCCATAATCGGTCCCATCAATGGAGAGATAAGCATCGCTCCTATCACTACGGGAGTTGAATTGGCATTCAAACCCACCGATGCAACCATAATGGAAAAAATCAATAACCAAGCCGTATGTCCGCGAAAAGGTATGTTTTCAAGAATTGTTTGTCGAGTGAAATCTTTATCCGTATTTTTTCTGATATTGAAAAGTTCTTTAATGAAATCGATAGCAACTTCCCAAAATTCCTTAAATTCTTTTTTTACTACTTTTTCTTTTTGCTCTATTGCTTTTTCTTCATTATTAAGATTTTCTAACATAATACAAGAATTCTTCCGAACAAATATAACTAAAAATTTATTAGTAACTCTAACCGATAAAAAATTGTATTTTTGCTTTTTGTTTACCGGGCATAAAAATTGCATAAGAATTAACAAGTGAAAATCATAGACCGTTACATATTAAAAAGATATTTCTCTTCTTTCTTGGGGTTGATGCTATTGTTTATACCCATATCAATTATTTTTGATTTGTCGGAAAGAATTGACAAAATTTATGAAAACAATATTCCCTTAGAGGCTGTAGTTAATTATTATATTGATTTTGTTTTATATTTCTTTTATTTATTATTTCCCATATTTCTTTTCTTATCAATAATTTGGTTTACTTCACGTTTAGCTCAAAATACTGAAATTATAGCAATTTTAAATACAGGGATGCCATTTTTAAGATTTTTACGTCCTTATTTTATTGGGGCAAGTATTATTGCTATTAGCATCTTATTTCTTAATTATTCAATCATTCCAAAAGCGAGAATTGGTTTTAGAGATTTTAGAAGTAAATATGTATATTCACACGAAAAAATACGTGAAACCAATGATATTTTTCGCAAAATAGATTCCATTCATTACATCTATGCCAGCAATATGAATCATAAAAATCAAACGGCTTATAATTTTATTTTGGAAGAAATTAAAAACAATAAGCTGAAATACAGAATATTTGCTTCAAGAATTGTATGGCAACCCAAAGAAAAAAAATATCGTCTGCACAATATGCAAAAACGAATTTATCTGGATAACGGAAAAGAAAAAATACTCAAACAATCCACTTTTGATACGATATTTCCTTTTACTTTGGATGATCTCACTCCTATAATTTATGCTGCCGAAGGAATGAATTATTTTGAGTTGAATAAATTTATCGAAAAAGAAAGAATAAGAGGTTCCAAAAACATCAATACCTTTTTGCTCGAAAAATACAAAAGGGTAAGTTTACCAATTTCAGCATTTATTCTTACTTTTATTGCAGTTGCAGTTGCTTCCCGTAAAAAAAGAAGCGGTATTGGTTACAGTCTGCTTTTCGGCATTGTTATTTCACTATTATATGTATTTTTTGACAAAGTTTTCGGAATATTATCCGTAAAATCGGGATTTAACCCTTTTTGGGCTGCATGGATTCCTAATATTATTTTTGGTATCATAGCTATCATTCTTATTAATCGTGCAAAAAAATAATGTCAATTTGACAGCTCAACAATATGGCAATATATTTGTATTCTTTTGCTTAGGAAACAAAGTAAAAAGTTATGAAAAAAAATAAAAAACATACAAATAAAAAAGAACAAGAAATCAAAAATCAAGAACCCATAACCAAGAACAAAGATAAAGAACAAAATATGACACCGGAAACAAATTCAAATGAAGCTGAGCAATTGACCGAATTAGAACAATTAAAAGCCGAGCTTAAACAAGAAAAAGATAAATATCTTCGTTTATATGCCGACTTTGAAAATTTCAGAAAACGTACAGCTAAAGAAAAATTAGAATTGTTTGAAACAGCAGGAGAAAGTCTTATGAAAGAACTTTTACCCGTTTTAGATGATTTTGAAAGAGCCTTGGCTGAAATAAAAAAAGAAGGAGATGATGCTTTATATAAAGGTGTTGAATTGATATACGAAAAATTCAAAAATACTTTGAAAAAATCCGGATTAAAAGACGTAGAAGTGAAAAAAGGAGATGAATTTGATCCGGAAACTCATGAAGCTATCGCACAAGTACCAGGCGATAAAAAAATGAAAGGAAAAATTGTAGATGTTGTGGAAAAAGGATACAGTATGGGAAATAAAACCATACGTTTTCCAAAAGTAGTTACCGGAAGTTAATTAATGAAAAATATGTATATTTGCAAAAATTATAAAGATAAGTAATTCAATTTATTAAACAGCCATTTGCGATAATAATATCCAAGTGGCTGTCCGATATTTATAAAACAAATAAAAATGAAAATTCAAAAAGTATAAAGAACTTTTAAGGAAAGTATTTATAATTCAATGAATTTAAAACAAGTTGTGCATGAAAAAAGATTATTACGAAATACTGGGCATAAGCAGAGAAGCTACGGCAGCAGAGATAAAGAAAGCTTATAGAAAAAAAGCTATTCAATATCACCCCGATAGAAATCCAGGAGATAAAGAAGCTGAAGAAAACTTTAAATTGGCGGCAGAAGCTTACGAAGTTTTAAGCGACCCTGACAAAAAGGCACGCTATGATCGTTTTGGACATTCGGCTTTTGAAGGTCCTGGTGGATTTGGTGGTGGTCATCATATGAATATGGATGATATTTTTGCTCAATTCGGGGATATTTTTGGAGATATTTTTGGTTCGGGTAGCAGTTTTGGTGGAGGATTTTCTTCGGGTAGAAGAACAGCCGCAAGAAGCAGAGGAACCGATTTGCGTGTAAAACTTAAAATTAATCTTAAAGATATTATCAACGGCGGGACCAAAAAAATCAAAATTAAACGTTTGGTAAAAGCTCCCGGAACAGTCTATAATACTTGTCATCAGTGTGGAGGAAGCGGTAGAGTCTCCCGTATAACCAATACCATCTTCGGACGGATGCAAACAACCGGAACTTGTAATGTTTGTCATGGAACTGGGCAAGTTTTACAATCCCGAGGACAAGGTTCGGATGCTAACGGAATGATCAAAAAAGAAGATATTGTAGAAATAAAATTGCCCAAAGGTATCAGAAATGGTGTTCAATTACGTGTAGGCGGAAAAGGAAATGAAGCACCCGGCACCAATGGAATTCCCGGCGATTTAATTGTGCAAATTATTGAAGAATCGCATCCAAAATTTAAACGTGAAGGAAATAACTTGCATTATGATTTATATATTTCAATGCCCGAAGCAGTGTTGGGAACAGATAAAATTATCGAAACCCCTCATGGAAAAATTAAATTAAAATTGGAAGAAGGCTTACAATCTGGAAAAATATTGAGATTGCGTAATAAAGGGGTACCCGATTTGGACGGTTACGGCATGGGAGATATGTTGGTAAATGTTAATGTTTGGACTCCAAAAAAACTTACCAAAGAACAAAAAGAATTTTTTAAGAAAAATATGAATCATCCGAATTTTCAACCCACTCCATCAAAAGAAGAAAAATCTTTTTTTGAAAAAATTCATGATCTTTTTTCTTAAAACAATAAAAAGCAAACAAAAAATTTATGTAAATTTGAAAATCCGTTTGTTTTATAAACGGATTTTTGTTATAAATTATTAAATATTATGAAAAAAGTTTTAATTATTGAAGACGAAGAACAAATCAGAAAAGTTTTGAAACGTATCTTGGAACAACAAATTCCCGATATGCAAGTGGAAGAGGCCAAGGACGGAATGGAAGGAATTGAAAAAGTTAAGAAAAATGATTATGACTTGGTGCTTTGCGATATTAAAATGCCCAGAAAAGACGGTATGGAAGTTTTGGAAGAAGCAAAAAACATCAATCCGAATATTCCGTTTGTTATGATTTCCGGACATGGAGATATGGATACGGTTATTGAACTTATGCGAAAAGGTGCAATGGATTATATTCCTAAGCCGCCGGATCTCAATCGTCTGATTACTTCGGTAAAAAATGCTTTGGAAAAGAAAGAGTTGATAACCGAAAATATTAAATTAAAGAAAAAAGTCAGTAAAAAATATGAGATGATCGGTGAGTCCGACAAGATGAAAGAAATCAAGGAAATTATTGAAAAAGTAGCACCTACCGATGCACGTGTTCTCATCACGGGAGATAACGGAACAGGAAAAGAGTTGGTCGCACATTGGATTCATCAAAAAAGCAAAAGAAGCAAAGGACCAATGGTAGAAGTCAACTGTGCAGCCATACCTTCCGAATTGATAGAAAGCGAATTATTCGGACATATAAAAGGTTCGTTTACAGGGGCTTATAAAGATAAGAAAGGTAAATTTGAACAAGCAAACGGCGGAACTTTGTTTTTAGACGAAGTGGGAGATATGAGTTTATCAGCACAAGCAAAAGTTTTGCGGGCTTTACAAGAAAATAAAATCAATCGTGTTGGAAGCGATAAAAGTATAAAAGTAGATGTAAGAATCATAGCGGCTACCAATAAAGACTTGAAAAAAGAAATCAAAGAAGGACGTTTCCGTGAAGACCTTTATCATCGTTTGGCGGTTATTTTGATAAAAGTTCCCTCACTTAACGAACGAAAAGACGATATTCCGGTTTTGGTGGAACATTTTGCAAAAAAAATTGTTGAAGAACAAAATATGCCTCCTAAGAAATTCACAGATAAAGCCATTGAAATACTTAAACGATACGATTGGACAGGAAATATCCGGGAGCTACGAAATGTTGTAGAACGCTTGATAATCTTAGGGGAAAAAGAAATTACCGATAAAGATGTTAAACAATTTTCAGGAAAAGAATAATTATGAGTCTTGCCAATATATTATTTATCATTGTTATGCTGCATCTGGCTGTGGGTTTCGGTTGGGTAATATATAAATTGGAATTTAGCGGAAAAAAGAAAGAAAAAAAGGAAGAAAACAAAAATGATCATACATAATTGTGCATTTAACATGAGTTCACTATAAGAAAATAATGCATCATTTCATAAATTATTGAGTTTTCACATTGAGTCTTTTACCAAACTCAAATTATTTTCCCTTACAGTTAGACCCTTCTTTAAAAATATCAAGAATATTTTTTTTCGTATTTTTGAAAATATTTAAATGGGAATATGAAACAAAAAATTGCAATTATTGGAGCTGGAAATCTTGGACAAGCTATTGCTTCCGGTTTAATGAATTCCGGTCTTATTCAACCAAAACAGTTAACTTTAAGCAGAAGGCATTTATCAAAAATTAAAAATTTTGAAGACAAAGGTGTATTTATCACCCAAAACAATATCGAAGCGGTGCAAAATTCCGATATTATTATATTATCCGTTAAACCCTATAAATTTGAAGAAGTTATTCAACAGATTTCACCTTATCTTAACCCTGATAAAATATTGGTTTCGGTAGTTACCGGAATCGATTTAAAAAATATTATTAATCATATTCCGCAAAAATTATCCGTCTTTAGAGCTATGCCTAATACGGCTATCGCCATAGGAGAATCTATGACCTGTATTTCTTCTGCACAGCCGGATGATCCCAATATTTTACTTATTACTAAAATTTTCGACCAATTGGGCAAAACTGCCCTTATCGATGACGAATTAATGGATGCCGCTACCGTTTTGGCAGCCAGCGGAATTGCTTATGCTCTGCGATATATTCGAGCCAGTATGCAAGCCGGTGTTGAAATCGGTTTTCAAGCAGACTTGGCTCAATTAATAGCAGCTCAAACCGTGAAAGGTGCAAGCGATTTAATTTTAAAATCCAACCATCATCCCGAAAAAGAAATTGATAAAGTTACCACTCCACTTGGCATAACCATTACCGGATTAAATCAAATGGAATTTAACGGATTCAGCTCATCCGTCATAAAAGGTGTTTTGGAATCTTATAATAAAATCTTAAATATAAAAGATGATAAAGAGTAAAAATCTTCATAAAAAATACGGAAATCTGGAAGTTCTTAAAGGAGTGGATCTATCAATAGACAAAGGTGAAGTGGTAAGTATCGTGGGACCTTCGGGGGCAGGAAAAACTACTTTACTACAATTATTAGGCACTTTGGACCGCCCCAGCAACCATAATTACGAACTTGTTATTAACCAAACCGACTTAAAAAATTTGTCGAATAACGATTTATCGGATTTTCGTAATAAAAACATCGGTTTTATTTTTCAATTTCATCAACTTTTGCCCGAATTCACCGCATTGGAAAATGTTGCTATTCCGGCTTATATTGCCGGATTGCCTAAAAAAGAAGCGGATTTGAAAGCCAAAGAAATATTGGAATTATTGGGTTTGAGAGAGCGCTTATTCCATAAACCCGCTAAACTTTCGGGGGGGGAACAACAAAGAGTGGCAGTGGCAAGAGCTCTGATAAACAATCCGGCAGTCATTATGGCGGATGAACCCAGTGGAAATTTGGATTCGGAAAATGCCAAACAATTGCATAAATTGTTTTTTGATTTGAGAGACCGGTTTGAACAAACCTTTATCATTGTTACACACAACGAAGAATTGGCGGAAATGTCCGATAGAAAACTAATGATGAAAGACGGTTTAATCATAAATTGATGCTTTTTAAAAACCCTAACATATTATACGCCCTATTGCTTTTATTGATTCCAATAATCATTCATTTGGTGCGTTGGAAAAAATATAAAAAAGTATTGTTTACTAATTTGGCTTTTTTAGAAGAGCTGGAAATCAAGTCTCGTAAAAGTCGTAAACTCAAAGAACTAGTGATTTTGATTACCAGACTATTAGCCTTTACTTTCTTAATATTGGCATTTGCTCAACCCTACTTGCCCTCCAAAGCCGAGAAAGAGAAAAGCGGAAAAATCAAAGAAATTATTTTTTTGGATAATACATTGAGTATGTCCGCTCCTATGGATAAACAAAATATTTTTAATCAGAACAAAGCAGATCTTATCAATTATATAAAAGATGATGAAAATTATTCATTTTTTACCAATAATGATTTCTATCCCGACCTTACGGGAGATCAACTTAAAAAAATTATACAAGACCTGGATTTTAGCCCTGAAATATCTCGTCATATTGAACAATTGAAAAAAATTAATCTGAATACGATTAATCTTGAAAAAAAAGATATCACCCCACACATTATTTATATAACTGATTTACAAAAACTTAGAAATAAACCACTTACAAAATATTTATTCCCGAATGAAAATCGTTATTTTTTCAAAATAAATAATAATCCCGATTTAATAAATATCAGTATCGATAGTTTGTCCTACAACGGAAAAAGCAACGGACAACTGCATTATAAAGTATGGTTATCATCAAATGTTAATCAGGGAAAAATACCATTGAGCGTTTTACAAAACAATTTGATTTTATGGAACGGAACAGCTGATTTTCAATCGAAAAGGCACATCGAAATTGAATTTTCCATTCCCGTTCAAAATGAAATTGCCGCCAAAATAATCCTTGACGATAAAGGCTTTCCCTTTGATAACGAATTATTTTTTACTTATAAACAACCCAAAAAAATCAAAGTATTATTAGTCGGTGATAAAATCCCCGATTTTATTAAAAAAATCTATACCCCGGATGAATTTATATTAAACAAACAAGCTGATAACGAGATTAATTATGCAGCATTAAAGAATTATCAACTCATAATAATTTATCAAAACGATTTAAAAAAGCTTGATTGGGAATCACTCAAAAATTATATTGAAAATTATGGGAACTTAGCTTTGATTCCTTCCTTAAAAACAGCAGAAAATGCTGAAAATTTTGCAAATGTATTGCAAAAACTTTCCATACCTATCCATTCACAAATTATTGATACACAAAAAGTTTTGTTAAATAAAATAAATTTCTCGCATCCGTTTTTTAAAAATGTTTTCTTGAAAAAAGTAGAAAACTTTGCATATCCATTTGTAAAAAAACATATAAGACTAAAAATCGGATCACATACGCTCTACCAACTCAACGATCAAACCTCTTTTGTGCAAGTATTCCAAAACAAAGGAAAAATATATGTTTTCAATTCCGATTTATCCAAAGAGCAAACCAATTTTACAAAAGCAGCATATTTAGTAGTGCCTTTATTTTATCAAATGGCAAAAGATTTTGAAAACGGTCAAAAACCTTATTTTTTACTAGGAGAAGATTCTTCTTGGAAAGTTCCGGTGCAAACAGAAAAAGAAAAATTATTAAAACTGAAAATTGATAATGAGATACTGATTCCTTATCAAGTTAAACAACCCAATAATGTCATGTTAACCGCCGGAAAAAACTTAAAAAAAGCCGGTATTTATACCATTGAATATCAAGGAAAAATTATAGAAAAAGTAGCTTTCAACTATAGTCGTAAAGAAAATCGTTTAAATTTTTACAAAATTCCAGATTTACCAAATCTTAATAAAATAAATAGCATATCGGAATATTATCAACTTAAAAAAGAATATTCACACGAAAAAAGTTTATGGAAATATTTTATTTTCTTAGCTTTTGTTTTTTTAATGATAGAATTTTTAATCCTTAAATTTTGGAAATAAATGCTAAAAAATTTACGGCTTATATTATTTCCTTTTTCAATGATTTATGCCGGAATTACCGGGATGAGAAATCTGCTTTACGATTATAAAATCTTACAATCGAAGAGCTTTGATATACCAGTTATCAACGTTGGAAATCTTAGAATGGGCGGAACGGGAAAAACACCTCAAATTGAATATTTAATCCGTCTTTTGTCTCAAAAATACAAACGAATTGCCGTTGTAAGCCGTGGATACAAAAGACAAACCAAAGGTTTTATTTTAGCCGATGAAAAATCTACACCCGAACAAATTGGAGACGAACCTTATCAAATACATAAAAAATTTAAAAATCTATCAGTGGCGGTTAGCGAAAAAAGAGCTTTTGCTATTCGAAAATTGCTCACTTTGGCTAATCCTCCGCAAATCATACTTTTGGATGATGCTTTTCAACACCGGCAAGTAAAAGCCTCCCTAAATATATTGCTAACGGAATTTGCCCGTCCCTTTTATAAAGATTTTATTTTACCCGTTGGAAATCTTAGAGAATCCAGAAGGGGAGCCAAACGTGCCGATATGGTAATCGTTACAAAATGTCCTGATAAATTTTCAGAAAAAGAACGAGAAAAAATTATTAAAAACATTCGAAAATATACTACTGCACCCGTATTTTTTTCTTATATAAAATATTGTGATAAAGTTATAGGTAAAAATAAGGAATTGACTTTGGAAAAATTAAAGGATTACAAAATTTTATTGATAACCGGAATTGCAAATCCTGATAAATTATATGACTTTTTATCCAAAAAAAATATTAAATTTGAAGGTTTAAAATATGGCGATCATCATTTTTTTAAACCGTCGGATATTCGTGTGATTAAGGATAAATTTAAACAAATCAATGCAAAACAAAAAATTGTTTTAACTACTGAAAAAGATTATGTCCGGCTAAAAAAACATTTGGATTTGCCAATATTTTACATTCCTATTGAAACGGAATTTATTGAAAAAGAGATGTTTAATACAAAAATTTTAAATTATGATTACAGCATTAAATGAGTTTGAGAAATCATTGGAAACCGCCCGATTTATTTTATCAAAAATTAATGATAAACCTGAATATGCTATTGTTTTAGGAAGCGGACTGGGTTCTTTGGTAGAAGATATCAATGTGAAATTGGAAATTCCTTATAAAGAAATTCCTAACTTTCCGGTTTCTACTGTTAAAGGACACAAAGGTTCGTTGATTTTCGGGAATTTAAATGGAAAGAAAGTCTTAGCAATGAACGGACGATTTCATTTTTATGAAGGTTATTCTATGAAAGAAGTAACATTTCCCGAAAGAGTTTTTTGGCAAATGGGCATTCGTAAATTAATAGTTTCCAATGCATCGGGTGGTGTAAATCGTAATTTTAAAATAGGAGATGTTATGTTGATAAAGGACCATATCAATTTCTTTCCCGAACATCCCTTACGTGGTCCTAATGATGAGCGTTTTGGACCCCGATTTGTTAATATGAGTGAACCTTACAGCAAAAAAATGTTACAAGTAGTGCGGGAATATGCCACCGAAAAAAATATAAAAATTCAGGAAGGAACTTATTTAGGATTACAAGGTCCTACTTTTGAAACCTTAGCCGAATATACAATGGTAAGAAATATCGGGGGAGATGCCGTAGGAATGTCAACAGTCCCTGAAGTTATAGTTGCCAAACATATGGATATGGAAGTTTTCGGGATATCCGTTATAACTGATATAGGCACTGAAGAATTTATTGAAGAAGTTAATCACCAAGAAGTATTAAAAGCGGCCAAAGCAGCAGAACCGGTGGTTAGAGATTTGGTGGGAAAATTGGTGGAAAAATATTGATTTTACATATAAATTTAGCAACAAAAAATCCCGTTTTTACGGGATTTTTTGTTATATAAATTTAAGTTAGATTTTTGCATCACAAATGAATTACTTCCCCGTAAGCAGCCGCAACCGCTTCCATAATAGCTTCACTCATCGTAGGATGCGGATGAATGGATTTAAGAATGGTATGTCCGGTAGCTTCCGCTTTTCTAGCCGCCACAATTTCAGCTATCATTTCGGTAACATTGGCTCCTATCATATGAGCACCCAAAATTTCACCATATTTTTTATCGATTATAATTTTTACAAAACCTTCGGTATGTCCGGCAGCTTTGGCTTTTCCACTGGCAGTAAAAGGAAATTTACCAACTAAAATTTCATATCCTTTTTCAAGGGCTTCTTTTTCGGTATATCCGGTTGAAGCCACTTCGGGATGGGTATATATAGCTCCCGGAATATTGGTATAATCTATGGGTTCGGGGTCTAAGCCTGCAATTTTTTCTATACAAGTAATCCCTTCTGCCGAGGCAACGTGAGCCAAAGCAGGTCCCGGTATTACATCTCCTATGGCAAAATAGCCCGGAATATTAGTTTGATAAAAATCATTGACCAAAATTCTTCCTTTTTCCGTTCGAATGCCTACTTCTTCCAAACCAATATTCTCAATATTCGGAGTAATACCTACGGCTGATAATACAACATCGGCAATAATTTCCGTTTCTCCTTTTTTTCCTGTCATTTTAACACTCACCTTTCCATCATTCATTTCCACACCGGTAACTTCGGTTGAGGTCATTATTTTTATTTTAGATTTTTTTAAAGAACGTTCTAGCTGTTTAGATACTTCTTCATCTTCCATAGGCGCTATCCTTGGTAAGTATTCAACTAGCGTAACTTTGGTTCCGATGGAATTATAAAAATAAGCAAATTCCAAACCGATAGCTCCTGAACCTACCACGACCATACTTTCCGGCTGTTCGGATAATGTCATAGCTTGACGATAACTCAAAATTTTGTCTCCATCAATGGGCATAGAGGGAAGCGAACGAGCTTTTGCTCCGGTTGCTATAATAATATTACCAGCATCCAAAACAGAAGATAAACCGTCTTTATGCAAAATTTCGACTTTTTTCTCGGGTAAAACTTTTGCCAAACCTTCAATTACTGTTATATCATTCTTTCTCATCAAAAATTCAACTCCCTTGCTCATACTTTCAGCCACTCCCCTGCTCCTTTTGATTATGGCTTCAAAATCCGGTTGAGATTCGCCTGTTATTATTCCATAATCATCGGCATGTTTAATATAATTAAAAACTTGTGCACTTTTTAGTAAAGCTTTGGTGGGAATACAACCCCAATTCAAACATACTCCTCCTAACTTTTCTTTTTCAACAATAGCGGTTTTCAACCCCAATTGTGCTGCTCTTATAGCTGCAACATATCCACCGGGTCCACTTCCTATGATAATCAAATCAAATTTCATATTCAATATTTTTAAACGTATCAAATATAAAAAAAAGCCTTGAAAAAAAGAAGG